>JBAUAY010000388.1:0-1877 GCA_049676235.1 Streptosporangiaceae bacterium | reverse complement strand
CGACGGCGGGATCCAGCACTCCGGCAGCCGGCCCTCGGCCAGCAGCTCCCGCAGGTGCCGCGAGTCGGTCTTGTCGGTCTTAGCGTGCCGCTTGCGGCCCCGGGCGAAAGCGGTGTCAGCCGGCTCGGCGACATGCGCCGCGACGCCGGCCCCGCCTAGCTCCTCCGCGACGTACCGCCAGCCGGTGCACCCCTCCAGCGCGAACGCAACGTCATCGCGGCCGGCGAACCGCACCAGCCAGGACCGCAGGTGCGCCCGGTCGGCCGGGGCGATCTGGCCACGCTTCACCTCCCCCGTCGCGGTGTCGAGATAGTCGAACGTGAGTTGCTTCCGGTGGATGTCGAGCCCGCCTACGATGGGCATCGGGACCTCCTCAAGCTCCAGCGGGGCTCCAGCACCCCGCGCGAATGCCTACGCGGTCAATCCTGACGCGTCTGAGCTGAGGAGGTCTCACGCACGGAAGGCACCGGCCTCAGCTCAGTCCGGCCCGATGCATGTCATCTATACGTCCGTGGACACCGCAACACGCCGGTCTACGGCGCTACAGGGTGACACACGCTGGGACAGAGAAGAAACGGCCCGCCAGCACGAGAATTCGCAGCTAGCGGGCCGTTTTCGCAGGTGGTGGCAGGTGTTGGGTTCGAACCAACGTAGGCTGAGCCGACGGTTTTACAGACCGCTCGCTCTACAGGCTCGTGAAGACCCGCACCGGCCTGGAAACTGCCACACATCCTAAGTCGACCCGCCCGGGAGACCCGCAGATCGGTCGGGCATGGTCTCCGCGGCATGGCGCCCCGCTGAAAGCGCCAGGCTACGCTTGGCTGCCGTCAATAATCCGGGCCGCCTTCATCCTCAGCGACGAATCAGGGACGGCATGATCCCCGCGGGGGTCAGCACAAATTCAGCACGCGGTCAGGAAACGTCCGGAACTAACCGGAAATAACGGGCATTCCGCCACGATGCCTGAGCCGTCCAGCCCGGCGGCAAACGCCGGGCTAGACGGTCACGGCGCAGCATCTCAGCCGCCGCTGACCTGCGCAAATGCTAACCAAAATGCTACATAAGGAGCTGGCGGGCCATCACCATGCGCTGGATCTGGTTGGTGCCCTCGTAGATCTGGGTGATCTTGGCGTCGCGCATCATGCGCTCGACCGGATAGTCGTTCACGTAGCCGTAGCCGCCGAGTAGCTGTACCGCGTCGGTGGTCACCGACATGGCCATATCGGAGGCCAGGCATTTGCAAGCTGAGGAGAAGAACGTCAGGTCAGCGACCTTCTCCCCGGCCATCGCCCGGTCCGACTTGGCCGCCGCCGCGTAGGTGAGCTGGCGCGCCGCCTCGAGCTTCATGGCCATGTCGGCCAGCATGAACTGCAGGCCCTGGAAGTCGGCGACCGCACGGCCGAACTGCTTGCGTTCCTTCACGTACCCGAGCGCGTAGTCCAGCACCCCTTCGCGATGCCCAGGGCCTGCGCCGCGATCGTGATACGGGTGTGGTCCAGCGTACGCAGCGCGATCTTGAAGCCCTCGCCCTCGGCGCCGACCAGCCGGGATGCCGGAATCTCGCAGTCGTCGAAGTACAGCTCCCTGGTCGGCGAGCCCTTGATGCCGAGCTTGTGCTCGGGCGCCCCGAACGAGAATCCCGGATCCCCGTCCTCCAGCACGAACGCCGAGATCCCGTTCGCGCCCGCCGAGGGATCGGTGACCGTCATCACCGTGTAGTGCTTCGACACCCCGGCGTTGGTTATCCACCGCTTGACCCCGTTCAGCAGGTAGCCGGAGTCCGTGCGCACCGCCTTGGTCTTCATGGCCGCGGCGTCGGATCCCGCCTCGGGCTCGGACAGCGCGTAGGAGAACATCGCCTCGCCCCGCGCGACCGG
>JBAUAY010000387.1:0-6478 GCA_049676235.1 Streptosporangiaceae bacterium | reverse complement strand
AACTCGTGCGGGTACCGCTCGACCGCGTTTCGCGGCAGGCCGACCTCGCCGAGCAGTTCGTAGACGCGGTCCCGCTGCGCTCGCTTGCCGCCGAGATGCTGTACGGCGAGCGGCTCGCCGATGATCGTGCCGACCCGCATCCTCGGGTCGAGGGAGGAGTGCGGATCCTGGAACATGAGCTGCAGGTCGCGGCGCTTGCGGCGCAACTCGCCGCCGCGCAGCTTGGAGATGTCCACGCCGTCGAGCGTGACCGCGCCGGAGTTAGGCCGCTCTAGCGCGACGATCACCTTGCCGATCGTGGTCTTGCCGCACCCCGACTCGCCGACCAGCCCAAACGTGGTGCCGGCCGGCACCGAGAAGGAAACATCCGATACGGCGTGGACAGCCGCCACCTTACGCTGCAGGATCGCGCCCGCGGTGACCGGAAATTCCTTCACCAGGTGGCGGATGTCGAGCAGCGGGGCGATGCCGTCGCCGTTCGTCGCGGCCGCCTCGACCGCGCGTTCCGTCACTTCCAGGCGGCCGTCGGGTGTCACCTCAAGGCCGACCGCCACCACGGCGGACTCCTCGGACGTCACCGGTTCGGCCATGCCGGGGACGGTCTGCTGCCTGTTGTCCGCCCCGGCGCCGGGAAGCGGGGCATCGGCGACGTAACCGATATTGTCGCCTTCCCCGGCCTGGCTCATGCTCTCAGCATCCGGTGTGAGCAGGCCGGTGCTCTCGGCGTCGGGGCCGGCCTCGCCGATCACGGCCAGGGCGAGCGGCCCGTCCACCGGATGCCAGCAGGAGAACCTGTGGTCGAACGTCTTCCCGGCCAGCGATGGCTCGTCGGCCCGGCACTTGTCCGTGGCCCGGGAGCACCTGGCCGCGAACCGGCAGCCCTGCGGCGGATGCGCCAGGTCGGGCGGCAGGCCGGGAATGGCATGCAGAGCCTTCCTCGCGTCCTGGTCGAGCTGGGGGATCGAGGCCAGCAGCGCCTGAGTGTAGGGATGGTGCATCTCGTTGAAGAGGTTGTTCACCTCGGCCGTCTCCACCACCCGGCCCGCGTACATCACGTTGACCCGGTCGGCATGTCCGGCGATCACGCCCATGTCGTGCGTGATCAGCAGCATCGCCATGCCCAGCCGGTCTTTCAGGTCCCTGAGCAGAGCGAGGATCTGCGCCTGGATGGTGACATCGAGAGCCGTCGTAGGCTCGTCGGCGATGAGCAGCTTCGGCTCGTTGGCCAGCGCCATGGCGATCATCACGCGCTGGCGCAGACCGCCGGACAGTTGGTGCGGATAGTCGCTGAGCCGCTCCTTCGGCCGGGGCAGGCCCACCAGCGCCAGCACCTCGACCGCGCGGTCCATCGCCTCCGCCTTCGAGACGTTCCTGTGCAGTCGCACCGGCTCGGCGACCTGGTAGCCAAGGGTCTTGGTCGGGTCAAGCGAGGTCAGCGGGTCCTGGAAGATCATCGCGATCTCGTTGCCCCGGACCTGGCGCAGCTCCTCGTCCTTCAGGCCGACAAGCTCACGGTCGTTGAGCTTGATCGAGCCGCCGACGATGGATCCGCCCGGCGGCAGCAATCCCATAATCGACAACCCCGTCATGGACTTGCCGCAGCCAGATTCCCCGACGATGCCGAGGGTCTCCCCGGCTTCGACATACAGGTCGATGTTGCCGACGGCCTGTACGACGGAGCTGGTGAGCTTGATATGCGTCGACAGGTTCTGGATGTCAAGGACTGGGGCCATTAGGCCGATACCTCTCGTTTTGGTGGCTGGGTTGATCATCCTGCCCGCGCGGCGGGCCACCACTACCGTCGTCTGAGCCGCACGTCCATCGCGTCGCGAAGCGCGTCACCGATGAAGTTCAGAGCCATTACGGTCAGGACGATACAGGCACCAACCGGGAAGATCAGCCACCAGTAGCCGTCCTGCAGGTAAGTGCTTCCGTCGGAGAGCTGGTCACCCCAGTCGACGTTCGGGAAGTGCAAGCCGAAGCCGAGGAAGCCGACGTAGGAGACGGCCAGGATCGCATCGGCCACCTGGAACGTGACGTTGACGATCACCACGCCGAGGGCGTTCGGGATCAGGTGCCTGCTGATCAGCCGCCAGCGGGTGGAGCCTGCCGCCCGCGCGGCCAGGACGAAGTCGCGTTCGCGCAGCGAGAGGACCTCGCCGCGGACCAGCCGGGCCGGAACCTGCCAGGCGAAAAAGCCGATGACCAGGCTCAGCGACAGGACCGAGGCGCCGAACTTGACCGCCAGGATCAGGACCACGAACAGGAACGGCACGGACAGGAAGACGTCCACGATGCGCATCATGGTCGAATCCGTGAGCCCGCCGATCAGTCCCGCTATGGCGCCGAACAGCGTGCCGATGACGATGGCGACGAAGGCGGCGAAGAAGCCGATCTCCAGGGAGGCCTGACCGCCCTTCATGATGCGGCCGAGTTCGTCGAAGCCGTTGCCGTCGGTACCGAGCAGGTGAGCCGAAGAGGGCGGCTGGTTGGCCAGGGCGAGGTTGGTGTCGAGCTGGTTGGTGTGGTAGATAAGCGGGCCGACGAAGCAGAAAAGCACGAAGAAGATGAGCATGCCGAAGCCGACCACGGCCAGCCGGTTGCTCGAGAACTCCCGCAGCGCGAGCCGCCACCCGCTCTGCACCGCTCCCAGTTCGCCGCCCTCGGGCGCACGCTGCACGTCAAGTGGCGGCAGGGATCCCGCGATCGCCACGGTTGCCTCCTTTCTGCGGCCGGCCGGTCAGGCCAGCCGGATGCGCGGGTCCGCGATGGTGAGCGCGATGTCCGCGATCAGGTTTCCGATGACGACAAGGACGGCGCCCGCCAGCGTGTAGGCGAGCATGACCGGGTAGTCCACCTTGTTCAGGCTCTCGTAGAAGAGCAGTCCCAGGCCCTGGTAGTTGAACAGCGACTCGATGATCAGGTTGCCGGCCAGCAGCGCCGGCAGGGACAGTCCGATCAACGTCACCATGGGCAGGCTGGCGTTGCGGACCAGGTGCCGCCACAGCACCAGCCGCTCGGGCAGCCCCTTGGCCCGTGCCACCTTGATGTAATCCTGGGCTAGCACGTCCATCGACGAGGACCGCATGTATCGGGAGAAGCTGGCCACCACGATGAGCGCCAGGGTGAAAATCGGCAGCGTCATGGAATACCAGTCGCCCATGACCGCCCACACGCTGAGGGACTGGCTGGCCTCGAAGTTGAAGATCGGGAACGTGAGCGCGAATACCTGGATGAGGATCAGCCCGAGGAAGAACGACGGCATCGAGTAGAGGATGAACGCCGCGCTCGTGGCCACGTTGTCCCCGATGCTGTTGCGCTTGACCGCCTGGAAGATGCCCAGCGGCAGGGCGATGACCACGGCGATCAGCAGTGATATCCCTGACAGGTAGACGCTGCGCCATACCCGCTCCTGGAACAGCGCGAGCACGGTCTGGTTCTCCGCGTAGGAATAGCCGAGGTTGCCGTGCAGCAGGTTGTTCATGTAGCGGAGATACTGCACGACCACCGGGTCGTCATAGCCGTTGGTCTTGTTCCACGCGGCGATCTGGGCCGGCCTGGCCGACAGGCCGAGCACGTCCCTGGCCGGTGAGGGGTAGATCGCGTGCAGCAGGATGAAGATGAAGATGGAGACGCCGATGACCACGACGATGGACGTGACCAGGCGGCGAACTAGGTAGGAGACCATGGGTCCTGCCTTCCCTCCGCGGCGTCAGCCGTATACCGGGGCGCCCGGCACCGGCGCGGCCTGGGTAAGGCCGCGCCGTACCGTACCTTTGCCCTGGTCTCCGGTGTATCACCGGAGACCAGGGCAGTCCAGCGTCCGAGGATCGGTTACTTGTTGAAGAACCAGTACTCCGGTGTGGCGTAGTACTGGGTCAGGTTCGCCCAAGCCTGCGGTATCTGCGCCGACAGGGTGTTCTTCCAGGCCCAGATGAGGTCGGGGTTGGGCTGGAACTGCACCGGCTGGTTCGAGGTCAGGAACGAAGCCTCGTTCTTCACCGCCGCCGGGTCACCGCCGGAGATGGATTCATTGATGAGCTGGTCGGCGGTGGGGTTGCTGTAGTCGCCTACCTGGTTGGACCCGCCGGTGTTGAACAGGCCGAACGTGGTCGGATAGGCGTCCTGGGTCTCGCCGCCGAAGTCCTCCATCGCCCACTTGTTCTCGTTCGCCGGCGCGCCCGGGTCCAGGTAGTTGGAGATCATGTAGTTGAAGTTGCTGCTCTGCAGCGTGATGTTGATGCCGGCCTGCTTCGCCTTGGAGGCGAAGTCGGTGGCCTGCTGGCCGATCAGCGCCGGTGAGCTGCTGTAGATGAGGTTCCACGCCAGCTTGGTGCCGGCCGGGATGCCGGTCCCGCAGTCGTTCGGACCGGTGCCGGGTGTCATGCACGTGTCCGTGCCGTTGGGCACAACGTTCCAGCCGTGGCTCTTCAGGAGGTTGACGGTGCTGGAGATGTTGAACGGGTACGGGTTGGTCGCCGCGTTGGACGGCAGGAACGGGCTCTGCGGGTAGGCCGGGATCGGACCGTAGGCGGGTGCGCCCGCGCCGTGCATGAACGCGGTGATCCAGCCTTGCTGGTCGACCAGGTGCGCTAGGGCCTGGCGTAGGTAGAGCTGGTTGATGATGTTGTTGAAGTCGCCGGTCGTGTCCTTGAAGTTGTAGTTGGCGAACTGCATGCCAAAGTCCGGCATGCCGAAGTAGCTGTAGCCGAGCCTGAGGACCTCAGGCAACTGCGGGACATCGGTGTAGTCCACGTAGCCGACGTCGATGCTGCCCGACTTGATCGCGTTGAACTCCGCGGTGTTCGAGGTGAACGGAACCCCCTGGAAGGAGGACATCGGAGTCACGTGCGGGCCACCGTAGGTGGTTACCGGCACCATCGTGAAGCCGCCCGTGGTGGTGTTGTAGGCCGAGAGCTTGTACGGTCCGTTGACCACCTGCCACAGCGGGTTGGTCGCGTAGGTGCTGAGCGACTTGGCCTGCGAGGTCAGGTAGGCGAAGATCTTCGCCATGGTGTCGGGGGTCCAGCCGGAGGCAGGCACGACAGAGCTGCTGGCGGACGTCTTCGCCCACAAGGTGCTCGGCAGCGCGAACACGGGTCCTTCGCCGAGGATGTCAGTGGTGAACCACGTCTGGTTGACCGGGGCCTTGAGGTTCAGCACCAGCGTCGACGAGTTCGGCTCGGAGGTGCTGACCAGGTCGTCCGGGAAGTGGCCAGGCACGTAGCCGGCCCAGTTCGCCGGGGATGCCTTGACCGCGGCCTTGATCAGGTCGATGTCGAAGAGCACGTCGTTCGCCGTCATGGGCTGGCCGTTCGACCACTTGTAGCTGCTCTTCAGCGAGATCGTCACGGTCTTGTTGCCGTTGGACCACTGGGCCGGGTTGGCGATGCTCATGTTGGGCACGATCTCGGGGGTGACCCCGTTCACCGTCCAGTACAGCGGCCGCCACATCTCGTAGATGAACGTGAACGCGTTGAAGACCGAATTGTTGGCTGACGGGATCACCGGGAAAATCCAGTTCGGGGTGGCACCGGGCTGCATGGCCCAGGTGATGGTCCCGGCCTTGGCCTTGGCGCCGGACGCGGCCAGCGGTATCGTCCCGATTCCGCCGGGATACGTAATGTGCCCGCTGGTCGTACCGCCGCTGCTGGTACTGCTGCTGCTGCTGCAGGCGGCAAGCGCGGTGACGCTGGCTACCGCGAGGGCTAGCCCTCCGATCGCTTTGCTGCGGAACTTAATCACCGGCCCTCCCTCCTGGCGCTGTTCGCGCGTGTGGTCCGTCCTAGGGTCATCAGCTTGTCGCCTTTCTCTCGCTGTTTGCCGGTGATCCGCTCCGCACCGTCGCGGGGCACTGGGTCGCAGTACCCCCCAACCCGATTACGATCCGCCGCCCCGGCACATCCGGGCCGGCCCATGGCGAGCCGACCGGTGAGCTACCGGTGTTATGAGTTAGCGGAAGCGTAAGTTCCATATTGCATCGATCTCTCGCCGAGAATGTCACAACTTGCCATCAATCCGCGACCGGCGGCGTCCCATCGTGCCACGTCTAGATCCGGATATTTCCGGATCTAGACCCTTCTGTTAACTTTCGCCTCTATGATCCCACAGTCCTCAGCGGCGTCTAGCCTTGCCGCTGGACGGTCGTCTCGCCGCAGAATTTCCGCCGCTGGCCGTCGCGGACATCAAGAACATTAGTGGTCTGACTCTTCCTACTATCCCGCGTACCTCCGGCGCTACGCCCTCTGGTGGCGACTACTAAGCGTAACTGCTAACGATATGTCGACCAATCACTACCCTGTGCCTCCGCGCGGGCCGCGAATTAGCCCAGGCACGGCCTTGCAGCGCGTGTTACCTGGTGAAATACCAGTCCTCTCGGACGCGCAGATCAATACCTTTAAATAACAAATTGGCCATCAATGCATAACGCATCGAGAACGGTGGCTGAGTTGACGCTGACTATGAGGACGCCAATGAG
>JBAUAY010000386.1:0-7945 GCA_049676235.1 Streptosporangiaceae bacterium | reverse complement strand
GCCGCGGCCGGCCTGCGCGGGGCCGGCCTGGCGCCGGTCCGGGTGGTAGAAGAGACGACGGGCCGGCTGGTCGGCACGGTGGACGAGCCCTCGGCGCACCTGATCGTGCACGAGGGCGCCATCTACGTACATCAGGGCGACAGCTACCTGGTGGCGACGCTGGACACCGGCGACCGGGTGGCCCTGGTCGAACCGTGCGAGCCGGGGTACACCACCACCGCCAGGGACGTGACCGAGATCGAGGTCCGCGGCGAACTCCGGCAGATGACGTGGGGCCAGGCCGAGGTCCGCTTCGGTGACGTCCGGGTGACCCGCCAGGTGGTCAGCTTCACCAGGCGGCGCGCCGACACCGGCCGGTCGCTCGGCGAGACGCCGCTTGACCTGCCGCCCCGCCACCTGATAACCCGGGCGGTGTGGTGGACGGTGTCCGCCGACCAGGCCGACGCGCTCACCGCCGCGGGCGTTGACCTGGGCGGGGCGGCCCACGCGGCGGAGCACGCCTCGATCGGCCTGCTGCCGCTGTTCGCCACCTGCGACCGCTGGGACATCGGCGGGGTCTCGGCCGCCAGGCACCCGGCGACCGGGGCGCTGACCGTCTTCGTCTACGACGGCCACGACGGCGGCGCCGGGTTCGCCGAACGCGGCTTCACCGCCGCGGCGGAGTGGCTCCGTGCCACCAGGCAGGCCATCGCCAGCTGCGACTGCGAGGCCGGCTGCCCCTCGTGCGTTCAGTCACCGAAGTGCGGCAACGCCAACCACCCGCTGTCCAAGCGCGGCGCGGTGGCCCTCCTGGACACCCTCCTGGCCGGGTCCCCGGACCCGGTCTAAATGCCGGACCGGTTACAGATGTAACAGGAGCACCCGGGGTGAAACCTCAGCGGCCACGGAGGGCAGTTTTCGCCAGAAGGGCGTGGAAAAGGAGGCGGGCGCCGCCGGGGGGGAGAGCGACGCCCGCTCGTACGGGTCCGGCCCTGGGGGGGGAGGCCGGCGCCGTCCTATGGGTCAGCTTAACCGAAAAATGCCCCCGTACGCGACCACCTGTGTCGTTTTCGCAACCCCGGTGGCGTATCCGCCACGGGCGCACGTCGCGGCTCAGCCAATCGATTACAACATATGCCGAAGGGTCTGAGAAGGGTCTATCGCGAGATTGGCTACCCCGCGGTAGCAAGTTTTCACTAGGTAATACTCCGCGGCGCGAGCGGGGATCGAGGCTCCGACTCGGTCCGCAAACACCGGCTGTATACCCACGACACTGTCCGCAAACACCGGCTGTAGACCATCCCATGCCTGCTGTCCAGCCTCAAAGCATCGGCGGACCGCGGGCGGACGGCCGGGCAGCGAGCCACTAGTTAGCGGCATGTGACCGCGGGAACTGATTAAGATCACGAATTGGTTACACCGTGGGGCTTTTCATGCCGGCGATTTCGTCGTAGAAAGGTGGTACGGACGCAGCAGCGTCCGCGCACGGCAGCCAGGTACCCACGCGCGACCAGCCGCGGGAGGCGTGTCAGGCCAGGCTAGGTCGGTAGCGGCCAGCCTGGACGACAGAGAAGGTGCACGCTTGGTAGCCAGGCCTGACGTGGGTTTCATGGCGGCGCCCCGGCCAGGGGCGCCGCCTTAGTTATGCCGCCCGCGACTCCCGGCTCGGGGGCGCTCTGGACTTCCTCGGGTTTCTGCGCGTTTCTGCCGGTTTCTGCGCACGCAATCGCGCCGCCATAACCCGACGAACCGTCACACATCGGTGTCTAAGCCGCACGCCGCCTGCGGCGCGAATTGGGTTGCGGGTACCAGATCGACCGCGGGCCCGGTATGCTCCGCCGCACCGCCCCGGGGTGCCGCCATGATGACGATCAACGCTAGCCTTAGAGTTTGCCGAACATGAGCTAGCCCCGAGGAGATATCGGACGCGGGCGCCCATTGCCGGCGGGAGCGCGAATAAGTGGTCCGCACACGATGGGAGATGGGTTTCGATGGTCAGCAGCGAAACGCCGGAACCGGCCGGCGCCGATCAGTCACTCGGGGATCTCGTCGCCCTCGCCGCCAAGGACGTGTCCCAGCTGATCAGGTATGAGATCGACCTGGCCACGACCGAACTGAAGGGCGACGCGCGGCGGGTCGGCATGGCGGCCGGCGCGATCGGCCTGGCCGCCTTCGTCGCCTGCCTGGTGCTCGTCCTGCTCAGCTTTGCTCTCGCGTATGGCCTGATCGCGCGCGGCATCTGGATGTGGGCCGCCTTCCTCATCGTCTCCGGCCTTTACATTCTGCTGGCCGGCATAGCGCTAGCGATCGCCCTGATCAGGGTGCGCAGGCTGTCCGGCCTGAGCAAGACGCGCAAGACGGTGACCGAAGGGCTCGGGATACTGCGCCTGAACGGCAAGCAGCCCGACGGCGAGCGCCCAGAGATCACCGCGTCCAAGACCCCGTGAGGTGAGCGTGATGCCCGGCGGCGCCGACGCCGTGGTCCAGATCGGCGGCCCCTGGGCGCACCGGTCCATCTCGGCCAACGGAACTCGTTTCCACGCCGCCGAGGCCGGCGACGGGCCGCTGGTCCTGCTGCTGCACGGCTTCCCCGAGTTCTGGTGGACCTGGCGCCATCAGCTGGCCGTGCTGCCCGAGGCGGGCTTCCGCGCGGTCGCGGTGGACCTGCGCGGCTACGGCGGCAGCGACAAGCCGCCGCGCGGCTACGACCTGGTCACCGCCGCCGCCGACGCGGCCGGGCTGATCCGGGCCATGGGCGAGGCGAACGCGATCGTGATCGGACACGGCCTGGGCGGGCTGATCGCCTGGACGCTGGCCGCCTACTACCCCAAGGTGGTCCGGCGGCTGGCCGTGATCTCGATGGGGCACCCGCTGCGGATGCGGGCCTCGGTGTTCACCGACCCACTCGGCCAAGGCCGCCGCAGCGGCTACGCGCTCGGGTACCAGCTGCCCATCCTCCCCGAGCGCCAGCTGCTGCGGGACGGTGCCTTGCGGGTGGGCCGGATACTCGAGAAATGGTCCGCGCCGGGCTGGCCCGACCCGGAGACCGAGCGGATCTACGCCCGGGCCATCCGGATACCCTCGGTGGCGCACTCCGCGCTGGAATACCACCGCTGGCTCGCCCGCAGCGGCGTGCGTCCCGACGGGCTGCGCTACGCCCGGCACATGAGGGCCGCGATCGCGGCCCCGACCCTGCACCTGCACGGCGCCCTGGACAGCTGCGTGCTGCCGCAGACCGCGCGGGGCGCCGGGCGCTACGTCGAGGGCCCGTACCGCTGGCGCGTGATCGACGGCGCGGGCCACTTCCCGCACGAGGAACGGCCAGAGGTCCTGGACACCGAGCTGCTCGGCTGGCTGGCCGACCCGGAACCCGAGCGTTGACGCGGGACCGCGATCCGGCCGGCCGACCACGGAACGCGCGACCCCGGGACGGGTTGGGACGCCCGCTGGACCGCGCCGAGCCCGCGGCCAGCCAGGCCAGGATTCCCGACGATCTCGCGATCACCGGGCCCGACGCGGCCAGGCTCGCCGATCAGCTGCTCCGAGAAGGCCGCCCGTTCCACGCGCACGAGGTCCTCGAGGCGGCCTGGAAGTCCGCCCCGCCGCGCGAACGTGACCTATGGCAGGGCCTGGCCCAGATCGCGGTCGGGCTGACCCACGCCCGCCGGGGCAATGCCCGCGGCGCGGTCGCCCTGCTGCGCCGGGGCACCCAGCGTGTCCGCGCGCACCAGGACCAGCCCCAGCCGCCGACCGGACACAAGGCCGACCATCCGTACGACATGGACATCCCGGCCATCCTGGCGGCCTCGGACGACCTCGCCGCCCGGATCGAGCGGTACGGGCTCGACGACCTCCCGCCTGCCGACCTGACGCCGCGGCTGCTCGCTCGCCCCTAGTCGCAGCCCATGGTGGAGACGGCCGTGGTGGACTGTGCGCCCGCGTGAGCGTCGGGGGCCACCTGGGCCGCGGTGAGCGCGAAGCCGGTGTCGGACACGCCGACCGCGGCGGCGAACACCACGCCGTCCACGGTGCCGGCCGGCGAGAGCAGCGGGCCGCCCGAGTTGCCCGACTCGACCACGGCCCTGATCTCGTAGATCTGGCGGGTCACGGTGCTGGTCTGGTAGATGTTCGGGCCTTGCGCGTTCTGGATGTCGCCGATCCTGGCCGGCACGGTGTGCAGGTCGAGGGCGTTCAGCGGGTAGCCCGCGACTACCGCGTTGTCGCCGGGACTGGCCTGCCCGGCGAACTGCAGCGGGGACAGGTTCAGGTCGGGCACATACAAGACGGCCACGTCCACCTGCGGGTCATAGAACACCACGGTGGCCGACATCGTCTCGCCGCCGAAGGTGGTGACCGTCTGCCGCTGCGTCACCCCGGCCACTACGTGCGCGTTGGTCAGGATGTGATGGGGCGAGATGACGAAGCCGGAGCCCTCGATGGACCGCTGGCAGCTCGGCGCCACCCCCTGTACCTTGACCACCCGGTCTTCCGCCGCCCGGAAGCCCGGGCTGTTCAGCACGGCGGGGTCCGGGGCCGGAATGGCCAGGATGCGCTCCGCGCCGATCCCGCTGAAGACCTCGGCGTAGGTGCTGTTGCTGGCCAGCAGCCTGCGGAAGTCGGAGAACATGGTCTTCGCGGGCGAGGGCATGAACTTGTCCAGCGTCTGCAGCGCGACCGAGTTGTTGACCTGCTGGTCGACCACGGGGAACGGGGATCCGTTCAGCACTGATCCGACCACCCAGGCGATCAGCAGCACCGACACCATGCTGACGATGGATCCGCCCACGGAGTCCAGGACCGTCGCCGAGCGCCAGGTCACCGTGGACCGCATGGCCGCGCCGATGGAAGAGGCGATGAACTGCCCGATCACCGCGAAGCTCACCAGCAGGACGACGGCGATGACATCCTGCTGGGTCTGCCCGCCGACCAGGGCCCGGGAGATGCTCGGGCCGAACTCCGCGCCGAGCAGCGCGCCGCCCACGAAGCCGAAGAAGCTGAGCACGCCGACGATGAAACCCTGCCGGTAACCGGACACCGCGAACGCGGCCACAACCACGATCAAGATGAGGTCGAGCACATCACCGCGCACGAGCACAACGGTATAGCGTCTGAGCGGATGTGTGGCCCGTCAGCGCAAGTCAGACAGCACAGTCAGCTGGCACCAGTCAGCTGGCACCAGTCACAAGTCCATGACGGCGGTGACATCCCACGGCTTCTCCCAGCCGGCCAGGGCGAGCAGGCCGTCGACCAGCGCGGCGGTGAACCCCCAGATGAGCATCCCCCGGACCCGGAACGCCGGGCTCGTCCGCCCGTCCGGCACGCGGACCATCAGGCGCGCGGCGGGATCGGCCAGCTCGGCGACGCTGACCCGTTCTACCGCGGCCACCTCGCCCGCGTCGACCGGGGCGACCGCAGAGGGGCGCCGCCACCAGGCGAGGACAGGAACGACCCGGAAGCCCGTCCGCGGGA
The DNA here is from genome assembly GCA_049676235.1 of Streptosporangiaceae bacterium. Lineage (GTDB taxonomy): Bacteria > Actinomycetota > Actinomycetes > Streptosporangiales > Streptosporangiaceae > Palsa-504. The sequence continues at coordinate 2,497 of JBAUAY010000386.1, read as the reverse complement.
TAAATACCTCGGGCAAGGTCCCGACCACATCGACACCGCTGGGGTCGAGGCCCACTTCCTCGACCGCCTCCCGCAGTGCGGCCTCGACCGGTCCCCCGTCCCCGGCGTCGATGGCCCCGCCGGGGAAAGCCGGCTGGCCGGCGTGCAGCCGGAGCTCCTCGCTGCGCTGGATGAGCAGCAGGTCCGGGCCGCCCGGGCCGTCAGCGAACAGGACGAGCACCGCCGACGCCCGGCCGCCGGTAGCGGGCGGCATGAGCCCCGGGGATATCTCCATCGTCTCGGCTGCGGCCGCCAGCTCGCGCAGCCAGGCCGGCGCGGACCTGGCCGGCTCGCTTGAGGTCATGAGAACGGGCCGGACTTGACGAGCTTCGCGGCCACCTCCGGATCGGTCGGACCCTCGCCGTAGGAGGGGCAGAGCCGGGCCAGCCCGCACGCGCCGCAGGCGGGCCTGCGGGCATGGCAGACCCGGCGGCCGTGCCAGATCATCCGGTGCGAGAGGTCCGTCCAGTCCTTACGCGGGATGAGCGTGGCCACCTCGGCCTCGACCTTCTCCGGCTCCAGGCTCGTCGTCCAGCCGAATCGCCTGGCCAGCCGGCCGAAATGCGTATCCACCGTGAGGCCGGGGATACCGAAGGCGTTCCCGAGCACCACGTTCGCTGTCTTCCGGCCCACGCCGGGCAGGGTGACAAGATCGCGCAGCCGCGGCGGCACCTCGCCGCCGAACCTGTCGCAGAGCGCCTGCCCGAGTCCCAGCAGGCTGTTCGTCTTGGCGTGGTAGAAGCCGGTCGACTGGATGATCTTCTCAAGCTCCTCACGGTCGGCGGCGGCGTAGTCCGCGGCCGTGGGGTACCGCGCGAACAGGGTGGGGGTCACCATGTTCACGCGCTTGTCGGTGGTCTGCGCGGACAGGATCGTCGCGACGAGCAACTCGAGCGGGGAGGAGAAGTTCAGCTCGGTGTACACGTCCGGGTAGAGCAGGGCCAGTTCGCGGTTGATTCGGCGGGCGCGCCTGACCAGCGCGGTATGCGAAGGGGGCACAGCGGTCACCGTTCCAGCTTAGGGCCTGCTGGCCCGCCGCCAGGCGCGGCTGCGGGCCGCGCCTCGCGTCGGCCATTCGCCCCGTGACGAGGAGCCGGGCGGTCCCGTGACCGCCCGGCTCCGCTAGTACCGGAAGGATTACCGGCCGGTGATGTTGCCGTCGCCGTGGGGGAGCTGCCCGTCACCGTTGGAGGCGGTGTCCAGCCAGGTCTGCGCCTTGTAGACGTGCTTGTGGCCGTTCTGGGTCACGGTCACGGCGGGCACGGTGTACTGGTAGCTGAAGTTGAACTCGCTCACGCCGTTGAACACGGTGCCCTGCGGGAAAGCCAGCTCAGGCCACGTGGATGACGGGTACAGCGCGTTCAGTGCGGGGCCGTTCAGGCGAGACGGGACCAGGCCGTGAGCGGCCTTGCTGCTCGCGTAGAAGACGCCCCACTGGCCGGAGCCTGCCAGGGTGCCGGTGACCTGGTTCGGCTTCAGGATCAGGCCGAGGTCCTTACCGCCCTGGTCGGGGGTGTACGTGCCAGGGATGTCCTTAAAGGTCCCGGTGTCGCGGACCTGCGCGTCGTACATGTACGGCGCTGTCGCGTGCGCGGGGTCAGCGGACTTGCCGAGGTACTGCAAGGACAGCACCCGATTGAACGTGTCGTAGGCCCAGTTACCGTTCCCGCCGCCATCGAGGCGGTTGGTGATCTGGGTCTTGGCCGTAAGCGGATGCACGGTGGCAGCGCTGGCGCTGGCCGCCCCCGCCGTGGCCAGGACGCCGACGGCGCCGACGGTTACTGCGGCCTTCTGTAGTAGTGACTTAGTGTTCATGGTCGAACACACCCTTCAGGTTGGTGTGCTGCCTGCACTGTCGTATCCGAACAATCCAGCCGCAGCAGCGCGGCGCCCTGGAGGTCCAGGTCAGCCGGGCCGAACGGGTGGCTGGTATGCGCCACCCGTGAGCATCATGGACGATGATCCTGACCGTTTGCTGGACACTAACTGCAGATAACCTGGACAGATAGTGAAGACCTGCTCTGATCGGTTCAAGATTCGTCCTCGTCATCGACGCCCTCGACGCCCTCGACCAGTTGTTCACCGGCGAGCCCTAGCTCCCGCCGCAACCGCGCCCCGTAGCTCGGGGCGATCCTGGCTGCCCGCAATAGCCAGCGACCCCGCCAGCACGAACGCTACTTAGTCAAGCTAAATAGTTGCATTCAAGGTAACGGGCGTTTAACCAATACGATTTCCTTTCGTGCACGGAAAGGGTGCTCTGCGCCTTTAGATCCCATTTAGGAGCAGGGTCACGTTTGGGTGTGTACGGCGCATTTGGCCACGTCGTAGGAGGCCGGGGCGAGCCGGGCGGCCAGCGGGCCGCCGAGCGGGTCCGCCGGGTCGACGAGGCGGCCGAGGACCACGACCGCGACGTGGCGGGCGCCTGCCCGCTTGAGTGCGGCAGCGGCCGACTGGGCGC
>JBAUAY010000385.1:0-13416 GCA_049676235.1 Streptosporangiaceae bacterium | reverse complement strand
CACCAGCACCGCCAGGTAATCTTCCAGCCGGAACTGGTGATCCGCCAGTCCAGCCGGGCGCAGCGACGCCGCCCGGGCCGGCAGCCGCGTTCCGCTGCGCCCGCGGAGGCGCTGGCCGCCGAAGCCTAGCGATGGCCGTGTGCCCAGCCCCTCGCCCCGCCGCGTGCCTGACCGTGGGTCACGTGGCCGGGGCTACCTGCGCGACGCCCGCAGCACGACGGTGACCATTGGCACGGTGAATTCGCCGTTGGACGTCTCCGGCTGAGAGCGCAGGAAGTCGCGAACCCGGGCGAGCAGCCCGGCCCGTTCGGCCTCATCCATCACCAGCAGGTGAGAGTGGGTCGCGATGGTGGCCAGCAGGGAATCGGCGGTGCGCGCCTGCCCGTGCCCGAACTCGCCTTCCTCAGCCGCATGGAACAACCTGGAGCCCGTCTCGAGCAGGCGCTCCTGCCGGGACCGGCCCGCGCCTTGGCGCCAGCGCAGCAGCGTGATGCTGGCCTTGCGCTTGCTCAGCGCGGCCAGGTCGGCGACCCAGCCGAACCGGTCGTCGTCCACGTTCCACAGCCCGGCGAGGACCCCGCCGGGCCGCAGCACGCGGGCGATCTCGGGCATCGCGCGGTCCAGGTCGAACCAGTGCATGGCCTGGCCGGCCAGGACGGCGTCGACGCTCGCATCGGGCAGCGGCATCTCTTCCGCGCTTCCCGGCACCGAACGCACCTCGGGCATCGCCCGCCGCAACTCCGCCAGCATTTGCGGGTCCGGTTCCACCGCGGTCACCTCGGTGCCGAGGCCGACCAGTGTCGCGGTCAGCTTGCCGGTTCCCGCGCCGATGTCGACCACCCGGACCGGCCGGCGGTCCCAGACCGGCTCCAGCGCCCACCGGACCGCGGCCTCGGCATAGTCGGGGCGGTGCTCCGCGTAGGCAGCCGCGGCGCCGCCGAACGACGAGCCGCGCCGCAGCCTTTCCTCCGCCTCGGCCTGGCCCCCTTGCCGCTCGCCGGGGGCCTCACCAGTCTGCTCGTTCACGCGAGCGAGCCTATTCGCACCTGTGCCTGGCGTCGTAAGCGACTCGGGCGGCCTCGATCTCGGGCAGGTGGCTGTCCGCCCAGGTGACCAGCTGGCCGATAGTGTCGAGTAGCGTGCGGCCCATGGGGGTCAGCGCGTATTCGACCCGCGGCGGGATGACCGGGTGGATGGTCCGGGTCACGATACCGTCGCGCTCCAGGCCGCGCAGCGTGACCGTCAGCATCCTGGCAGTGATACCGTCAATGGCGCGGTGCAGCTCGCTGAACCGCATGGTGCCCTGCCCGAGCAGGTCGATGGCCAGGACCGACCACTTGTCACCGACGCGCTGGAGGACTTCCCGCGCGCGGCAGGTGATCGGCTCGCTGCGCCCCCCCGCATCGATGGGCACCGCCGCCTCATCGATGGCCGCCTCCGAATCACACGCCGCCCCCGACGGGTCCCTGGCCGACCCCGACGGCTCGCGGACCGGGCCGGCTTGCCCGGTATCCAATAAATCGCCTCCTAGGTACCACACTAGGTTACGTCGCGGTAGCCACGTGAGCCTAGTGCTTGACGCTTCAATCACCACTAGGTTACTATAAAGAAGTTAGGTACGCGAGCGAAGTCGCGTACGAGTAAGAACTACCTACCTGGAGGAACAATGACCGAGACAGCCGTGGAGATCCCCGGCTACGTCGCCGGGACCTGGGCCATAGACCCTGTGCACTCGGAGGTGTCCTTCGTCGTCAGGCACATGATGGTGAGCAAGGTCCGCGGCCGGTTCGACAAGTTCGAAGGGACCATCGTTACCGCCGAGGACCCGCTGCAGTCCAGCGTCAACGCTACCGTCGACTTGAGCTCGGTGAACACCGGTGAGCCTAATCGGGACAACCACATTAGGAGCGCGGACTTCTTCGAGGTCGAGTCGCACCCCACGTTGACCTTCCACTCCACCGGTGTGCGCCCCGACGGCGACAATTTCCTGCTCGACGGCGACCTCACCATCCGCGGCACCACCCGTCCGGTCACGCTGAAGCTTGAGGTCAATGGTTTCGGCCCGGACGCCTACGGCGGCACGCGGGCGGGCTTCTCCGCCAGCGGCGAGATCAACAGGAACGACTTCGGCGTCAGCTACAACGGCCCGATCCCCGGCGGCGGCGTCGCCGTCAGCGAGAAGGTCACGATCACCCTCGAGGTCGAGGGCGTGCTGAACAAGAGCGAGTAAGGCCCGGCCAGCGTGGGCCGGAGGACCGCCAGGGCCGGCCTCCGGCCCACGCTGGCGACCAGGCCCGCACGGACGTCCCGGCCGCTCCTGGCTCACCCGCCCGCTCCGCCTTTTCCGGGGCCGAACGGAGCGTACTGCGTGCCCCGGTTCAGCCGTCGGTGCCGTGCTTGGCCAGGTAGTCAATGTAGAGCGGGCGCAGCGCCTCCGCCACGTCGCCTTCCCCGGAGTCGATCGCGTCCCCGAGCAGCGCGGTGACCTTCGTGATGTCCCGCCCGGCCTCGATCGAATGTCCCTCGGAGGCTTCGGCCGCCGGAATGGCGCGCAGCAACTCCCAGAGAAACTCCACGTCGACGTGGTGCAGCGCCCGCCGCACGGCGAGGTCGTGCAGCTCACGCGAGGGCAGCGCGTCCAGTTCATCACGGGTCACCCGTGGACTCTACCGCCTGCTCTGCATCGCCCGCTCTTCGCGGGGTCGCGCCTGGCCCACCCCGCGTCCCTTTAGTCGGCTATATCCGGTAAGTCCACCTTAGCTAATAAGCGGCCGTGACGATATGGGCGTTAAGTCCCGATAGTCCGGTGATAACTCCACTATTTTCACTAAATGATTTTTTGCGTGTCTCGCATGGGGCGGCTCTCCTCGCCAGCTCCCGCCGTCGGGCGAGTATGTCTCTGCCCTATTGTTTGACGCTGTCGCATATATGATATGTCTCAATGCCGGATCCTGACCGGACGGACCGTCGCGACACTCGCCCAGAAGTTGCCCCGCACGACGCAAGGGGCTCAAGTAAGTCATTGTTACTGGAGTGGTGTGACATCTGTAACTTAAAGATAAGATTGATGCAGGTAAGTCATGTGTTCATGAACCCGGTCAAGGCCAAGAAACCAGCATCTACCAGTACGAGAGCCCCGGTAGCGGGCTCGATCATGATCAGTCTGCTTAGGAATAGATAACGGTTCTGTAGATGATTGACGGCTGTTTGCCGTGATTGTTAGATTCCGTCCGAAAGCGTCTCGTACAGCGGGACGGTCACACTGGCGTGCGTGACCGGCAGGCCTAGCGGACGGACTGGCACTGGCGGCACGCGTGAGCGAGAAGGATCGCACATGCGTATTCCCTGGGCATGGCGGGGATCATCGACAAGGTTCGGGCGGGGATCACCGCTCGCAGGCAGACGAAAGTGGCGGCTGCTGCTGGTGCCCGTGATAGGCATGGCGGTCGTCTGCAACCTGAGCCTCACCGGTTCGGCGACGGCGGCGACGACGGCGGCCGCCGCGAAGGCCGACACCGCGGGCGCTGTCGCACCCAACCCGGTGAGCGACGTTGACTGCAACGGCTGGAGCCCGAAGTACGGATCGGTCAGGAAACAAGCCGGCGACACGTGCACCGACCCAATCAGGGTCGTCGGCGGTAAGGGCGAGCGCTTCATCGACAACCACTGGTACGTCGGGCACGACGAGCCCAGCGTCAAGTTCATATCGAGCACGCCAGGCTCCGGCAACACGATGACCTACCTGACGAAGATCCCGGTTGACCCGCGCCGGTCCCCGACCCCGTCCGGCAGTGTCACCAACTACGGACAGCTGTCGGTCGCGCCCTGGTTCGGGCTGCCGGTGTGCGACCCGAAGTCCTACCCGCAGAACCCCTGCACCCCGGACAGCGACACCAACTCCGGCTCGATCAGCGACCCGAACGCGGCCGGTTCCGCGTTCATGGAGCTGCAGCTGTACCCGCCGGGTTTCACCCCGTTCGTGGACAGTGAAAGCTGCAGCGTGACCAAGTGGTGCGCGGCGGTCACCATCGACAGCCTGGAGTGCAGCTTCAATTTCGCCACCTGCAACGCCAACTGCGAGGAGCCGACCAACTTCGCCTTCCTGCAGACCAACGGCGTCCCGGCCGGGCCTCCGAGCCCGCAGCTGACCGACGTGAGCACCTTCACCCCGAACGGCAACACCCTGATGATCAACGGCGGTGACACGCTCGCCGTTTCCATCTCGGACCCGCCCCAGGGGTTCACGGCGGTGATCCGAGATTTGACTACACATCAGACCGGGTTCATGACGGCCAGCGCGGCGAACGGGTTCATGAACACCAACATCGCCGACTGCTCGGGTACCCCGTTCACGTTCCACGCGGAGTACAGCACCGCCGAGCAGCAGAATCAGGTCCCGTGGGCCGCGGCCGAGGGCGGCGTGCTGATGGAGCAGGAGATCGGCCACTCTGAGGTCTGTAACTCGGTGACCAACCAGGACCCGTTCAGCATGACCTACCCGGGCGGCCAGTCCTACAGCGACCCGAACACCTACGACACCTGCGTGGGCGGCACGGAAGGCCCGAACGCCGTCGGTGAGGGCCCGTGTACCGCGACCGCCTGCCAGAACTCGACCACGCAGGGAACGAACGGTCCGGTGGCCTGTCCCACAGAAAACCCGGCCAGCGGTGCGCTGTGCGAGTTCGCCGACGCCTACTGCTTCCAGAAGGGATCGCGGACCGCTCTGGTGAACGGCGTGCAGACCACGGAGTACTCGGACGCCAACCAGTGCTTCGCCGACCGGTACCAGAACGGAGATCTGGACTTCGACGGCCTGAGCTACCTCGCGAACTCCTGGCCGAATGGCACGAAGGACCATCCGACCGCCTTCGAGTACGCCGGGCCGTTCCAGGCCAACGGGCAACCATATCCGCAGGTCCAGTACGAGTCCGACATCGGCGGTTCGTCGGCCCTATGCGACACCACCACCGGCTCTGGCTGCACCGTCCCGCCGATCAGCGCCCAGTTCTACCCGTACTGGTCGCTCAGCCCGCTATCCGGCGGGATGGGTGGCCGCGCGACCGCGTGCGTGTGGAACTTTGGCAAGGACCTGCCGAACACCATCAACGATTTCGGCAAGGACGCCCAGTACGGCACGCCTGACGTGGCGCGGTACGGCGGCACGATCATCAGTGCGGTCCAGCCCAATCCCGAGTTCGCCGGCCGCTGCAGCATCTAACCGCTAGCGGCCCGAGAGGTTAGAGATAAAAGCACCCGGGGTGCCCTGCCCGCCAGGCGGGGCACCCCAAGGCCGTCCGCCACCGTCTTGGCGATCGCGCGGACCACGCTGTGCGCGGGCAGGTCGTCGAGCAGCACCGGGCTTCCGTCGGCGCCGGTGAGCGGGATCCGCCAGTTGGGATACTCGTCCACCGTGCCCGGCATGTTCTGCGGGCGCCGCTCGCCAGCCGCTTCCGCCAGGGATACGCCGATCAGCATGGCCGGGGTCCGGATCAGGTAGCCGTACAGCGCGGTAATGAACTCTTCCGGTGACGGCCGGGCCCGCCGGGGGAGGAGGTCTTCACGCACCAGCATCGTAAGCCACCTGGCCATCTCCGCGTGAGCGGCGGCCCGCTCCTCCGCCTCGGGCTGGGTCAGCAGGCCGAGCTTGGCCCGGATGGTGACCTGCTCGCCGGTGAGGAACGCCGCGGCCGGGGGCATGTCGTGCGTGCCGACCGTAGCCAGGCAGCCGCGGCGCCAGCCGCCCGGCCTGCGCGGCGTGCCGTCCGCCCGGCGCTCGAACCACAGCATGGACGTGCCGAGCACATGGCGGTCGGCCAGGAACTTCCGCAGCCAGGGTTCCACCGTGCCGAGATCCTCGCCGATCGCCAGCGCGCCCGCGCGCGCCACCTCGGCGGCCAGCACGCCGCCGATCAGCTCATGGTCGTACCGCACGTAAGTGCCCAGGTCCGGTGACATCCCGGCCGGTATCCACCACAGCCGGGCCAGCCCCATGACGTGGTCCACCCGCAGGCCGCCGGCGCTGCGCGTGCTGGCCGCGATCAGTTCGGCCAAGGGCCGGCCCCCCTGGGCGGCGAACCGTCCCGGATGCCACGGCGGCAGCGTCCAGTTCTGGCCCCGCTGGTTGAACTCATCCGGCGGCGCGCCCACGCTGATGCCGGGGACGATGACGTCCTGGCGGGCCCAGGCGTCAGCACCGCCGGGGTGCGCGCCTACCGCGAGGTCGGTGATGACACCGATGCTCATGCCGGCCCGTCTGGCGGCCTGCTGCGCCGCGGCCAGCTGCCCGGCCACCAGCCACTGCAGCCGGGCGTGGAACTCGATCCGGTCGGCCAGCTTCCGCCTGAGCTCCGTGACCTCCGCTGAGCCGGGATCGGTCAGCGCCGCGGGCCACGACCGCCAGTCCGGTCCGTGCACCTCGGCGAGGGCGCACCACGCCGCCCAGTCACCGAGGGCGCGACGGTCGCGGGCGAGGAACGCGTCAAGCTCGGCCCGGCGGCTCGCGGTCAGCGGCACCATGCAGATCATTTCGAGCGCGGCGCGCTTGGCGGCCCAGACCGCGTCCCGGTCGATCAGCGCCGCGGTGGTGCTCGTGGCGCGCAGCGGGGCGGCCAGGGCCTCCACCCGGGCCCGGTCGCCGGCGTTCAGTCCGCGGTACTCGGGGATGTCCTCGACGCGCAGGTAGAGCGGGCTGATCTGGCGGCGGCTCATCGGCAGGTACGGGGACGGGCTGACCGGTGGCCGCGGCTCGGCCGCGTGCAGCGGGTTGACCAGCACGAAGTCCGCGCCGAGCTCGCCGCCGCTCCAGACGGCGAGGTCGGCGAGGTCGTGCAGGTCGCCGTGGCCCCAGGAGGCGCGCGAACGAACCGAGTAGAGCTGCACGGTGAAGCCCCATGACCGGCGTGCCGGGAACGGCGCCACCGCGCTGCCCAGGTCCTGGACCTCAGATTGGAAGGACCGGGCGGGGGGTTCGTCATCGCTGAGGGCACTGAGCACCGCGGCCAGCGTCTCGTCCGGCACCTCGACGAGACGGCCCCGCCAGTTCTGGTAGGAGACCGCCACCCCATGCGCCTGCGCCCGGCGGGTGAGTTCTGCCCGTCCTGTCATCGCCCCAGTTTGCCGCCTGCCGGAAGAGGTTCTAACCAGATGCCCCTGATCTCGGCACCATCAACGGCTAGCTCGCCGGCTCCAGGACGAACACCGGGATCTCGCGCGTGGTCTTCTCCTGGTACTCGGCGTAGGGCGGGTACGCGGCGACCGCCCGCTTCCACCACTCGGCGCGTTCGTCCCCGCTGACCTCGCGGGCGATCATGTCCTGCTTGTTGGGGCCGTCCTGGAGTTCCACCCGCGGGTTCGCGCGGACGTTGTAGAACCACAGCGGGTGTTCCGGCGCGCCGCCCTTGGACGCCACCATGGCGTACCGGCCGTCGTGCTCCACCCGCATCACCGGGGTCTTGCGCACCTTGCCGCTGCTGGCGCCGAGGTTGGTCACGATCACGACCGGCAGGCCGGTGTCCCGCAGCGTCGTGCCCTGGGTTCCGCCCGAACTCTCGTACTGCTCGACTTGATCGCGCACCCAGGCCTGTGCGCTCGGCTCGTATTCTCCTTGAACAGGCATACCGACAAGTCAACACCTCAAGCCGGCGAACTCGCGCTCAGGGTCGGCCATTTGCTTTCTTTCGATGAAGCTCAGGCCGTGCCAGTGGCGTAACGTCGGCCGTTGACATTTTGTCCGGCGGTAAATCCTCATTTGTCGGGACGGGGAGATTTGAACTCCCGATCTCTTGACCCCCAGTCAAGCGCCTTAACCAAGCTGGGCCACGTCCCGCTGCGCCGCGGCATTGCCGCCAGCGGCGCACACCACCCTACCTCGGCGGCAACAGCTACCTTAGCGCAACCCCGGCGCCGCTCGAAACGGATCCGGGCCGAACCCGGTGCTCAGCCGAACGGTGCCCATCCCGGACGCCGCGCCGTCATCGACGGATGCGTGATTCTCGCCGGAGCGGAAAGTTACGATGTGCCGGGCATGGCGACAGTGCCGCGCTCGTTGTAGTAGCGGTAGCCGCGTCGCCCACACCGGAGGGAGCAGTTGAGAGCACTCGGGACTCGCCGTGCAGCGTCCTCCGACGACAGCTCCGGGCGCGAGGGGCCGACACGGCCTCTCCCGGGCAGGAGACGGTTTCGGATCACCTTCAGGATCGCGAGGATTCTCTTCGCCATCGTTGTGATCTTCGCCGTCACGGTCGGCTTGCTCTTCGTGCTCACCCCTTCGGCAAGTCAGGCCACCGCCCTAGCGCAGGCGCAGGCGCGGGCACACCACATCGCGTATCCCGGGCCGCCGGTGCCGCCGTACTTCGCGCAGGCCCTGGTCGCGACCGAAGACCACAGGTTCAACACCGATCCCGGGGTGGACCCGCTTGCGATGGCCCGGGTGGTGGTCTCCTGGATCAGCGGCCGTAAAGACCAGGGCGGCAGCACCATCGACCAGCAACTGGCGAAGAACCTGTACACCGGCGGCCACAGTGGCTTCACGCAGGTTCTCGAGCAGCTGGCGTTGGCCGTCAAGCTCAATCAGACGTACAGCCGGCCGGAGATCCTCCGGCTGTACACGGAGATCGCGTACTACGGCCACGGCTACTACGGTCTAGAGGCGGCCAGCTGCGGTTATTTCGGCCGGCCGCCGGATCGGCTGACCCTGGTGCAGGCGGCCATGCTGGCCGGCGTGGTGAACGCGCCCACCTACGATGACCCGCTGGTCTACCCGCGGCAGGCCCGGACCCGGCTGGTGCACGTCATCGGCCGGATGGCCGCGGTGGGTTACCTGACGAACGCACAGGAGACCGCGGCGCTCAACGCGCCCCTGGGTTTGTCCGCCGTCCGCGGGTGTCCGTGATCGCGACGTACGTGGTCGCGACTAACGATCAGAGGTCTCCGGCTCCAGCTGCTCCGCCAGCGGCGTGCCGTCCCCGATGAGGAACACCCAGCGGCGGTAGCAGTACAGCCGGAATATGGTGGCCACGCCGATGCCGATGATGTTCGCGACGTTGTAGGAGAACTTGTCGTTGAGGCCAAGCCCGTGGGTCGCGACCGCGACGAACGCGAGCTGGATGAGCAGCCCGATGCCGTTGAAGACGAAGAACAGGACGGACTCGCGGCCCAGGTTGCTGCCCTTCCGGTGCCGGAACGCCCAGAGCTTGTTGCCGAAGAAAGCGAAGACGGTGGCGACGACGGTGGCGATCGTCACGGAGGTGAGCGGGCCGAATCCAGCTCCGTAGCGCAGCCAGTTAGCGCCTATGACAGTGATGAGGAACGAGAGGATGCCGACGATGCCGAACTTGGCTACCTCATGTATCAGCACCCTGAATCGGGCGTAAACATCGCGGAAGAAGTCCACTCGCTTCGTCCCTTTAGTCTGGTCCATCCCGGATAGACCAGACCCTACCGTGTCCTCAGGTGGTGCCAGGTACCGGATGGTAAACCGTTCGAAGAATGTCATACCCCCCGCCGCCAGGGCGGACAAACGTACTGGTGGGTAGATAGGCTGGACGCCACCCGGTGGAAGCGGCCCATCGAAAGGTTGTGCTCCATGGACTTCGGCTACGACGCCAAGACCCTTGATCTGCGTAAGCAACTGCTCACCTTTATGGAGGAGCGGGTCTACCCGGCCGAGGCGGTGTTCGCGGAGCAGGCCGAAGCCGCGGCCGCCACGGGCCAGGGGTGGGAGCGGGTGCCGGTCACCACCGATCTCAAGGCGGAGGCGCGCAGCCGCGGACTGTGGAACCTGTTCCTGACCGGCAAGTCCGCGACGGCGGTCGGCAAGCTCGACTCGACCCTGCTGCCGGACCCGCCGCTGACCAACCTGCAGTACGCGCCGCTGGCCGAAATCACCGGGTGGAGTCCCGCGCTGGCGCCCGAGGCCCTCAACTGCGCCGCCCCTGACACCGGCAACATGGAAGTGCTGGCCGAGTTCGGCTCGCCGGAACAGCAGGAGCGCTGGCTCCGCCCGCTGCTCGAGGGCACGATCAGGTCCGCCTTCTGCATGACCGAACCCGACGTGGCCTCCAGCGACGCGACCAACATCGCCACCAGCATCACCAGGGACGGCGACGGCTACGTGATCAACGGCCGAAAGTGGTGGTCCAGCGGAGCGATGAGCTCGGACTGCCAGATCTTCATCGTGATGGGAGTGTCCGGAGAGGCGGCCTCGGGCACAACGGGGCACGGCCGGCACACCATGATCCTCGTGCCGCGCGATACGCCGGGGGTAACGGTCAAGCGCGGGATGAGGGTCTTCGGCTACACCGACGGGACACACGGCGGCCACGCGGAGGTCGTCTTCGACAACGTCAAGGTGCCCATCCAGAACCTGATCTCCGGAGAGGGCGACGGGTTCGCGATCGCGCAGGCGCGTCTTGGTCCCGGCCGCATCCATCACTGCATGCGGCAGATCGGTGCGGCCGAGCGCGCCCTCGAGCTCATGTGCACCAGGGCTACCAGTCGCACCGCCTTCGGCAAGCCCCTGGCCGAGCAGGGCGTCATCCAAGACTGGATCGCCGAGTCCAGGGTACGAATCGAGCAGGCACGGCTGCTCGTGCTCAAGACGGCATGGCTGATGGACACCGTGGGCAACAAGGGGGCGCACACCGAGATCCAGGCGATCAAGATCGTCACCCCGGCGATGGCCGAGTGGGTAATCGACCGGGCGATCCAGGCGCACGGCGGCGGCGGCGTCAGCCAGGACTTCCCGCTGGCCCATTTGTGGGCCAGCGCGCGCACGCTCCGGTTCGCCGACGGCCCGGACGAGGTGCACAAGAGGTCCCTCGCCCGCCGCGAGCTGAGGAAGGCCACCAGCTAGACGAACGCCACGAGCCACCATAAACCCGGCAAGCTGAGCAACCTCACCGGTGCGAGCACCACGGCCCGTTAGGAAAATAAGGAGAGGAACCTAAGTGACAGAGAAAATCGCGATCGTGACCGGCTCCGCCCGCGGCATCGGTGCCGCCACGGCGCTTCGGCTGGCCGCGGACGGGATGGCCGTGGCGGTCCTCGACCTGGACGAGGCCGCGTGCGCCGGGACGGTGAAGGAGATCGCCGACGCCGGCGGCCGGGCCCTCGCGGTGGGCGCGGACGTGAGCAAGAGCGACCAGGTCGCGCAGGCGGTCGGGCGGGTGGCCGAGGAGCTTGGCGAGCCGACGGTGCTGGTGAACAACGCCGGCGTGATCCGCGACAACCTGCTGTTCAAGATGACCGACGATGACTGGGACACGGTCCTCGGCGTGCACCTGCGCGGCGCGTTCTTGATGACCAGGGCCGTGCAGACGTACATGACCGGTCAGAAATGGGGCCGCATCGTCAACCTGTCATCGGCGTCGGCGCTCGGCAACCGCGGGCAGGTCAACTATTCCGCGGCCAAGGCCGGCCTGCAGGGCTTCACCAAGACCCTGGCCCTCGAACTCGGGCCGTTCGGGATCACCGCGAACGCGGTCGCGCCCGGGTTCATCGTCACCGAGATGACCGCGGCCACCGCGGCGCGGATCGGCGTGCCGTTCGAGGACTTCCAGAAGGGCGCCGCAGAGCGGATCCCCGTGCGCCGGGTGGGGCAGGGAGCCGACGTGGCTCACACCATTTCCTTCCTGGTGAGCGAGGGCGCCGGCTTCGTCTCCGGCCAGGTCATCTACGTGGCGGGAGGTCCGCTGTGCTAACCGAAGCGCCATCAACGCCCGAGGCGATCCGCGAGCGGGTCCGCGCCTTCCTCGCCGAACACGACCCGGCCGAGATGGCTAAGCAGGACTTCCTCAACGCCCGGTTCGACGCGGGCCTGGCCTGGGTGCACTATCCGGAGGGGCTCGGCGGCCTGGGCGTGTCGCGCACGCTGCAGAGCATCGTCGACGCCGAGTTCGCCACGGCAGGCTCGCCGTCCAACGACCCGGAGCGCAACGGCATCGGCCTGGGCATGGCGGCGCCGACCATCCTCGCCTACGGGAACGACGAGCAGCAAAAACGCTGGCTGCGCAAGCTCTGGACGGCCGAGGAAATCTGGTGCCAGCTGTTCAGCGAGCCGGGCGCAGGCAGCGACCTGGCCGCACTGGCCACCCGGGCGGTCAGAGAGACGGGGGATGGGGAGGTGGGTGGGGGCTGGGTGGTCTCCGGACAGAAGGTGTGGACTTCGCAGGCCCATCAGGCCCGGCGCGGCCTCCTGCTCACCCGTACCGACCCCGACGTGCCGAAACACCAGGGGCTCACCTATTTCGCCGTGGACATGACGGCCCCCGGCGTCGAGGTGAGGCCGCTGCGCCAGCTCACCGGCGAGGCCGAGTTCAACGAGGTGTTCCTGACCGACGTGCGGATCCCGGACGAGGACCGGATCGGCCAGGTCGGCGAGGGCTGGAAGGTGGCTAACGCCACGCTGATGAGCGAGCGGGTGAGCATCGGTGCCTCGCGCGCAGCCCCGCGGGAGAGCGGCATGATCTCCTCGGCCGCCAGGACCTGGCGGTCCCGCCCCGAGCTGCGCACGCCGGGCCTGCACGACCGGATGCTGCGGCTGTGGACGGAGGCCGAGGTAGCCCGGCTAGCGGGGGAGCGGATGCGCCAGCAACTGGCTGCGGGCAAGCCCGGGCCCGAAGGTTCGGCCGCCAAGCTGGTCTTCGCCCGGCTCAACCAGGAAATTTCCGGATTCGAGGTCGAGCTGACCGGGGGTGACGGCCTGCGCTACGACGACTGGACCATGCGCCGCCCGGAACACGCGAACTTCTACGGCCGCGGCCCCGGCTACCGTTACCTGCGCGCCCGCGGCAACTCCATCGAGGGCGGGACCTCAGAGATCCTGCGCAACATCGTCGCCGAGCGGGTGCTCGGCCTCCCTGCCGAACCTCGCGTCGATAAGGACGTGCCATGGAAGGACCTGCCAAGGTGAGCGAAAGGTCCACCGCCGGAGACGAACTCCCCGATCTGCTCTATTCGGATACCGAACGGGCGTTGTCAGACAGTCTGGTTTCCCTGCTTGCCGACCGGGGCGGACTGGATAAGGCGCTGGCGCGCATCGAGTCGGCTCAGACCTACGACGACAAGCTGTGGCAGGCCGTCGCCACCGACCTGGGCTGCGCCGGGCTGCTGATCGGTGAGCGCTACGGCGGAGCCGACGCCTCCTACCGGGAGGCCGCCGCCGCCGCCGAGGTCCTGGGCAGCTTCGCCGCCCCGGTCCCGTTCCTCGGGAGCGCCGTCGTCGCCACGGCCGCCCTGCTCAGTATCGCCTCCGGTCTCACGACGTCCTCAGACACCCCGTTCACGCCGGCCAAGGTCGCGGCCGACCTGCTCGGCCGGATGGCGGACGGCGGCGTGACCGCGGCGCTAGCGGTCCCGTTCGCCACTGCGCCCGGGACCCAAGGACCGCAAGGAGGTGCCGCCCTCCCGGCCTCGGTC
>JBAUAY010000384.1:0-1719 GCA_049676235.1 Streptosporangiaceae bacterium | reverse complement strand
ATCATGCGCCGCGCGTTCTCCTACGACGGGGAGATCTGCGAGTACGGGTACCCGCGCAACGACTTGCTGAGCCGGGAGGACACCGCGGAAGTGGCCGCGCGGGTACGGGCCCGGCTCGGGCTGCCGGACGGGAAGCGAGTCGTGCTCTACGCGCCGACCTGGCGGGACAACCAGGTGTACGCGAACGGCCGCAGGTACCGGTTCGACATGCGGCTCGACCTGGAGCGCGCGTGGCAGGCGCTCGGTTCAGACCACGTGGTCCTGGTCCGCGGTCATCACCACATGGCCGACGACGTGCCCGCCGGGATGCGGGCCGATTTCGCGATCAACGTCACCGCCTACCCCGATATCACCGAGCTCTTCCTGGTCTCCGATGTCCTGGTCACCGACTACTCCTCGGCCATGTTCGACTATGCGGTCACCGGCCGGCCGATGGTGTTCTTCACTTATGACCTGGCCGAATACCGCGACAGCCTGCGCGGCTTCTATTTCGACTTCGAAGCGGAAGCCCCCGGCCCGCTGCTGGACAGCTCGGCCGGGGTGATCGAGGCCGTGCGCGACGTCGACGTCGTGGCCGCTTCGTACCGCGACGCCTACCAGCGTTTCGCGGCCAGGTTCTCCTCCCTGGACGACGGCAAGGCCGCCGCCCGCATCTGCGACCGCCTCTTCGGTTCCTGATCCGGCGCCCCGCGCGGCGCTCGCCCGCCGCTGGGCCCCGGCACGCCCCGACACCGTCCCAGGTTGTGCTGCCGATGTGTACGTGACTGGTGGCCTGGCTGAGGTCAGCGGGGCGCAATCATACGTGCCTGCAGGCTCAGACCATGACCAAAGCATTACGGGAGCATGAAGAGGGGCCGGGTCGCGTGCACTGGCTTGGATAGCCTGATGGCAGGGCACGCCGCCTGGCCTGGAGGCGAGTCCGGGAAGGACAACCGTGCCGGAGACGGACATCGAGCCCGAGGAGCCGACCGTGACGGCGACCGAGACGGTGGCGGCGACAGCGGCGCGCGAGCCGGACCCCCCGACGGTCCAGTCGCCGGTCCGGCCGGCCGCCCGGCGGCAGCGCTGGAGCGACTGGCTGGTCATCGCCGTTCCCGCGGCCACCACGTTCGTGGTCGGCGGGTACGAGATCGGCGGACCCTCCCTGTGGCGGGACGAGGCTTACACCAAGGACGCGATCACACGCCCGGTCAGCCAGATCTTCGCCCTGCTCGGGCATCAGGACGCCGTGCACGGCGCCTACTACATCCTCATGCACCTCATCGCGGCCGGGGCCGGCACCTCGGCCGCCGCGCTGCGGTTCCCGTCGCTGTGTGCCATGGTCATCGCCACCGCTTTCACCGCGGCGATCGGCCGCCGGACCGCCGCGCTGGCCTGGGACGCCGGACGCGAGAGCCGTCTCGACATCCCGGCGCTGACCGGCCTGCTTTCTGGCATGGTCTTCGCGACCGCGCCTTACATGACCTACTACGCCCAGACGGCCAGGTCCTACGCGATCGTGACCATGTTCGCCACGATCGCCACCTACCTGCTGATCCGGGCTTACCCCGACGGCCGGTGGCGGTGGTGGGCGGCCTACGCGGCCGCCGTCGCGCTGACCGGCCTATTCAACCTGTTCGGGCTGCTGATCCTGGCCGCGCACAGCGTGACGCTGCTGCTGACCGACGCCCGCCGCGCCGGGCAGGGACGCCGCATCGGCCGGGTGCCGCTGCGCTGGCT
>JBAUAY010000383.1:0-9339 GCA_049676235.1 Streptosporangiaceae bacterium | reverse complement strand
GGCCAGCGCAGCGGCCGCGGCCCGCACGCGGCGCGCGAAGGCCCGGGTCGCGTGCGCCGCCGCGCTGCTGCGCTGGATCTACTCCATGGTCGTCCACGACACCGGCTGGGATCCTGACGTCGCCGCCGTCGCCGCCAGCTGCCAGCACGCCCCCCGCTACCCGGCGGAGGCCGCCTGAGCAGCGCTTCGCGGCCCGCACCCGCACCGGTGCCCTAGACCTTCTCCCCGATGAGGGGAGAGCGAGCCCGCATCCGCCCCGAGGATCACCTCGCAGATAACCCTGGGCAGCTCTCCCCTGGTCGCCCGGACCTTCTCACCAGCCCGGTTGAACGCTGTAGGAGCAGGCCCGCCCGCACCCGCGGGCGGGCCGAGCCCGCTTGCACTACGTAGGGCGAGAAGACCCGGGTGACGGGCACCGCAACCGCGCCGCAGAACGGCCACCGGCCCGGCGCGGAATTCCCCATGCCCGCACCCGGCGAACGCCTGCCCCCGAGGGCCAGCCGCAGTAAAACCCCAGATCAGAACTCATTCACCACGAGCACCAGAAACGCTCAGAAACCGCTTGACATACCGCTTCTTACGCTGGTTATCTGGCGGATTGGCGGTCGGTCGGCTGGCTGGCCGTCCATCGCCGCATCAGAACAGTTTTTCTGCGCGCCGTACGAGCCGGTGGCCTGGCACAGGTCCCGGCCTGTTTCTTGCGATCCGTGCGCAGGCCCGCGCCCGGCCGGCGTCTGGGGTTCTGCGTGTTCACGTCGGACCGGCATGGTCACTGCTGCTGCGCTGCTGCCCGGTTGGGGAGGCCAGACCCGGCGGCGGCCAGCGGATCGGCACCGGGCATGGTGTCATAGGCCGGTGCTGGAGCCGCGGTGAAGTGGTCCTGTGGGCGGGCCGGCGGGGAGGTTGCCTCGAGCAGGAGCACTGCGACGTCGTCGTCGAGCTTGCGCCCGGTATGGGCCAGGAGGCGGTCGAGTAGCTCGTCGGCGGCTTCCTGAAGATCGGTGCGGCGCAGCGCGTCGAGGCAGTCTTCCAGCCGGAAGTAGCGGCCCGCCTTGTCGCGGGCCTCGAGCAGGCCGTCGGTGTAGAAGACCAGCCGGTCGCCCGCGCGTACCGAAAACGTGGAGGGCCGGATGTCGGGGTGCAGGCCCAGCGGTGTCGCGTAGGTGGCGGGATTGAGTGCCTGCAGGTCGCCGTCCGCGGTCAGCCGCAGCGCCGGCGGGTGCCCGCAGGTGACGAGCTCAAGCCAGCCGGGCGGGTCGAACTCGGCGAACAAGGCGGTCACGAAGTCCTCCTCTCCCGCTGCCCGCGTGACTGACCGGTCCACTACCCGGGCGATCTCCGGCAGCGACAGGCCCGGCTGGGCGCAGGCGTCCCGGAAGCTGGTTATCGCGACGCTGGCCAGGCGCACCGCCGGGAGTCCCTTTCCGCGGGTGTCTCCGATGAGCCAGCGGGGGTGGCCTCCCTCGGAGACGACTTCGAGCAGGTCCCCGCCCACCCGTGCCTCCGCGGCGGCCGAGACGTAGCGTGAGGCCAGCCGTCCCGCGGTGACGGTAGCCGGGACCTCGCGCAGCAGTGCGCTCTGCGCCACCCGCGCCACGGCGCGGACCTGGCTGAGCCGCCGCTGCGCCGCGGTGCGCAGCGCGGAGTTGGCGACGGCGAACGCGGCCAGCAGCATGAGTACGCCCAGGTGCGACACGAGCATGCCCGGCCGGCCCGGCTGGTCTGCGATGAGGCCGGAGCCCAGCAGCACCGCCCATCCCGCCAGCACGGCGGTGATCCGCGGGGACAGCACCAAGGAGGCCAGCAGCGGACCTACGGCCAGCCACGGGACCGGGATGAGAGCGCCGCCCATCCGGTACTGCGCCGCCGCCACCACGGTGATGGCCAGGCAGACCAGCAGCGCGAATACCCGCGTAGCGAGCACCCGTGCCGGCTGGGCAGGTCCCGACGCATCCAGTGGGATGCCGCGGCCAGAACGCCCAACAGACAGGTACACGCGCCGCCACCTCCTCACAAGCGCCCCCCGCAGGCGTGATGCCGGGCGCCGGCCGCCTTCCCCAGGCCGCCTTACCCACGGCTCAGACCGGCGTTGCCCGGGAATGACCCCAGCTGATGGCGGCAACCCGGAGGCGAACCGGCGCTGCGGGACGCCGGCCGGGTTCACCTGCCCGCCGCTGGTTGGTCCCGCACCGCCTGAACGCGACGCCGCTTCCCACGTGAACCCGGTGCCTTCACCCGCCAGTGTGCCTTTCGCCTGCCTGTGCATCTTCGGCTCCTTCCGCGCACTGATACCAACGATGCGAGCCCTAGCAGCGGCTGAGCACAAGCTCTGAGCAGGCTCACAGAAGATCAAAGCCCAGCTCAGCGCACGCTGAGCTGGGCTTCTGCCGCAGGGCGAAGAACGACGCCAGGCCGATGCCGCAGGACGTGGACGTGCCCCCGCGACGCCGCGTCCTGCCCAGCGCGGGCGGGATATCCGGCGCAGACCGGAACCGGGTGATCGAGATGGCGATCGCGTACCCGCCGCACCTGCTCTAGGGGGTGGGCGGGGTATTGGGGCATCAGTAGCGATGGGTCGAGAGGCGTGGCGACCGCGTCGGCATGACCATCGCGCTGATGACCGGCGCCCCTTTCGCCGGCGGGCCGGCCGGGCTGGTTCATCACGGCCGCTGCGATCGTCGACGCCCTCGTAGCCGCGGATCTGGTGATTCCTCGAGCTGGATATGACAAATCTTGGAGCCGACTTGCGGTCGGCGGTCAGCGATCGGTCAGGTTCGGCTCGCATCCTGGGGTCGTGAATGCGGTAGCGGCACCGGCGCGATTGCTGGTCGTGGATGACGAGGCGACGATCTTGGAGCTGCTGTCGGGATCGCTTCGTCTGGCGGGGTTCGAGGTGGTGGCGGCGGCGAGCGGCGCGGAGGCGGTGCGGGCTGCCGCGGCGGCCCGTCCGGACCTGGTTCTGCTGGATGTGATGATGCCGGGCGGCGACGGGTTCGAGGCGCTGCGCCGGATGCGTTCGGGGGGCGCTGAGGTCCCGGTGATCTTCCTCACCGCCCGGGATGAGGTGCCGGACCGCGTCCGGGGCTTCGCGGTGGGCGGGGACGACTACGTGACTAAGCCCTTCAGCCTGGAGGAGCTGCTCGGCCGCATCCGGGCGGTGCTGAAGCGCACCCGGGCGGACGCTCCCGGTTCCCCGCTGCGTGTCGCCGACCTGGAGCTTGATGAGGACGTGCATGAAGTCAGGCGGGCCGGCGCCGTCATCGCGCTGACGCCCACCGAGTACCGGCTGCTGCGGTTCCTGATGATGAACGCCGGGCGGGTGGTCAGCAAGGACCAGATCCTGGATCAGGTCTGGGAGCACGACCTGGCCCGCGACGGCAACGTGGTCGAGCCGTGCCTGAGCTACTTGCGGCGTAAGGTCGACCAGGGGCAGCCGAAGCTGATCCACACGGTCCGCGGTTTCGGCTACGTGCTGCGCATCCCGCCTCCGTGAGGACGAGGCCGTGAGAGCGGGCCGGTGGCGGAGGGCCGTGCGGGGCGCGTCGCTGCGTACCCGGGTAATGGCGGCCGCCGCGTTCCTGGTCGCCTTGACCTGCCTGGTGACCGCGGTTCTGGGTACCACGCTGCTGCGCAGTTACCTGCTGTCCCGATCGGATGCCCAGCTTCGGGACTTCGCGAAGGTCGCGAGCCTCATCGTGCAGCGGCAGCAGCTCCAGCCACGCGGCGGCAGCGGCCGTCCGCAGGCACTGCCCACGCAGTTCCTGGTGGAAGTCATCGGCGCCGGCGGGCAGATCAGCATGGCGGGCGGATCGCTGGGCGCGGCGGACGGACCGCGGCTGTCTGCGGCGCAGCTCAGCGATACCGGAACGCCGTTCACCGCTACGGCTGCCGGCGGGTCGGGGAACTCCTGGCGCGTCCTGGTACAGCGGCTATCCGGCGGACGTCATCTCGTCATCGCCTACAGTCTCGGCGATCTCAACAGCACGGTCACCCGCCTGGAGATAGCCGACGCGGTGGCCGGAGCCGTCTGCGTCGTTCTGCTGGCCGGCATCGGCCTGCCGCTGGTGCGGGCCAGCCTGGCGCCGCTGGCCCGGATCGAGGCGACGGCCACGGCGATCGCGGCCGGTGACCTGTCCCGGCGCATCGACCAGCCGGCCGGGAACACCGAGGTCGGGCGGCTGGCCGAAGCGCTGGATGTGATGCTGGCCAGCATCGAGACCGCGTACCTGGCGCGAGCGGACGGCGAGGCGCGCGCCCTGGGGTCCGAGGAACGCATGCGCCGCTTCGTCGCGGACGCCAGCCACGAACTGCGCACCCCGCTGACCTCGGTCCGCGGGCTGGCCGAGTACGGCCTGCAGCAGGACGACGCGGCCACCCGGGAAGAACTGCTGCGGCTGATGAGCCTGATCGCCCGCGAGGCCGACCGGATGGGCCGACTGGTGGCAGACCTGCTGCTGCTGGCCAGGTACGATGCCGGGCGGCCGCTGGACCGGCGGCCCGTCGACCTGGCTAGCCTCGCCGCCGAAGCCGTCACCCGGACCCGCATCGTGGACCCAGGACGAGCGATAACGCTGGAGGCCGCCGAACCGGTGATCGTCGACGCCGACGAGGAACGGCTGCGGCAGGTCATCGACAACCTGATCGGCAACGCCCTCCAGCACACCCCGGCCGGATCGCCGGTAACGGTCACCGTGACCGGCGGCCCCGGCCGCGGGCAGCTCACCGTCGCCGACCAGGGGCCCGGCATGACGGCCGAACAAGCGTCGCGCGTGTTCGAGCGGTTCTACCGCACCGACGGCGCCCGCACCCGCGCTCGCGGCGGCGCCGGGCTCGGCCTGGCCATCGCGGCGTCGCTGACCGCCGCCCACGACGGGGAGATCACCGTCGACACCGCACCCGGCCGCGGCGCAGCCTTCCACGTACGCCTGCCGCTGGCAGGAACCTTCCAGGTGTCCGCAACCGGATCGCAAGGCCAGGTCCCTTAACTACCTGGTGGCCGACGGCCACGAGGGTCCAGCCGACGCGCGCGGCGTCTGGCACCGGATGGCTCACCGCGGCAAATCTCCGGTCTTTATATGGAGGGGCACCACCTAGTACGGCAGCCGCCATTGGGGCTGTGACCTGCCGGGACGAGTTGCGGGAGTCCGCATATTGGCGCAGCCGCCTGACGATCATGTGTTTGTGAGGGCAACAGAATCGAAGGCGGCTGCTGCTGCCAGGATAGGGGCCGGCCTGGCCGGCCGGAAACGGGTCGAGCTGCTGGGCCTGCTGAGGTCGTGCTTCGTCCGGACGGAGACGTGGCAGCACGCGGGCAGGTACGTGTCAGCGCTGGCGGGCGAGTTGCCGCGACGGAACGGCTGGACGATCGCCCAGTATGCCGGGGACCGGACACCGGACCGGACCCAGCGGCTGCTGAACCGGGCGGCCTGGGATGCGTCCGCCGCGATGAGCGAGATACGCCGGTTCGCGGTGGCGGGCCTGGAGGAGGCTGCCCGGCGCAACCGCCGGCTGGGCGGCCTGGTCATCGGGGCGCTGGACGAGACCGGCCAGGAGAAGGCCGGTGAGGCGACCGCCGGGGTGAAGCGGCAGTACATGGGGTGCGCGGGCCGGGTCGCGAACGGGATCAACACCGTGCACCTGGCCTATGTCCGGGAGAAGACCGGGCACGCGCTGGCCGGCGCGCGGCAGTGGATTCCCCGCGAGCACATCGAGGACCCGGTGAAGTCGCTGGTCATGGGCCTGCCGCTGGACCTTCGGTTCCGGACCAAGGGGCAGCTGGCCATCGATATCTGCGCTGACGCCTACGCGGACGGCCTGAGGTTTGACTTCATCTGCGGGGATGAGGTCTATGGCGGCTGTACGCAGCTGCGCGAGTACTTCGAAGCCCGCGGGCAGGCCTACGTCCTGCGGGTCGCGTCGAATTTCACGCTCACCCTGGCCGCGGGGACGAAGCTGACCTGCAAGGAGGCAGTCAGCAAGCTGCTGAAGGACAAGCGGCGATGGGAGGTCCGCTCCGCCGGGAAGGGATCCAAAGGCGACCGCTGGTATGCGTGGGCGTGGATCGGTACCGCCTCCCCGCGGCACCACCTGCTTGTCCGCCGCCACCTGAAGACCTGCGAGCTGGCCTTTCACTACTGCTACGCGCCCGACGGGCAGATAGCGACCAAGACCAGGCTGATCCGGGCCGCGGGACTGCGCTGGCCGGTGGAAGAGGATTTTGAGTTTGGCAAGGACTGCTTCGGGCTGGACCAGTGCCAGGTCCGCCTCTACACCGCGATCCTCCGCCACGCCGTACTGGTCATGGCCGCCCTGGCGATCTGCGCCATCACCGCCGCACTCGCACGCGACCGCACCGGAACCCAGGCCCCGCCGCCTGTCGCGCCTGACCAGCGGCCGCCCGCTGAGCCCGGAATGATCCCGCTGACCGTCCCGGAGATCGCACGCCTGCTTGCCGCGCGCCTTCAACGACCCCGCCCGCCCGGCCACGCCGACCACTGGCTGAACTGGCGACGCCGCCACCAGGCCCGCTCCCGCTGGTTCCACCAGCGCGCACGGCTCGCCAGAACCACCGCGATTACCCTGGTCAGCTAGCAATTGGCGGCTGCCGTACTAGCGGCCACGCTGACTATTCCACGATGAAACAGCGGGTCCGTGATCCCGGTTAGCTACGCTCACCGGTCAATTACTGTCCCTGGCCGACCTGAAGAATATTGCCGACTCTGATCGCTATTCCGAGGATCTTACTGGTCCGGCGGCCTTGGCGTGTCCTTGCGGACCGTTTGCTGACGCCTTGGCCGTCAGTTCGCGCTGCACGACCTCGCGGCCACCTTCCGGGCTTCTTCCACGGCATTTCCAGCGCGGCCTGCGATACCTGAGATCAATAGCCCAACGGACAGGAGTCAGGCAATGTTTTCCAGCAAACGCAGCAGGGTCATCGCGGCCGGAGTCGCGGCCATCGCGATCGCGGGCGGTTCCTACGGGATCGTCACCGCCACCTCCAGCAGCGCCTCGGCCACGCCCGCCGCCAGCAGCAGCAGCCCGGCCGGCGGTTCCGGATCCGGATCCGGCGGGGGATCCAACGCCCGGTCCGGGCCGGCCGCAGGGGGATCATCCGGCACGGTCAGCAGCATGTCCTCCTCCGGGTTCACGCTGACCACCGCCACGGGCCAGAAGGTGACCATCAAGGAAGCGTCCTCCACCACCTACGAGAAGGAGACAAGCGCGGCCACGGCCAGCGCCGTCACCACCGGCGAACCCGTCCTGGTGCTGGGCACCACCGACAGCACGACCATCACCGCCGTCCAGGTCATCGTGCAGCCGCCCGCCACCAGTGCGTCGAACCCCGGCGGACAGGTGGTCGGCTTCAGCCAGGGCGAGAAGGGCTCTTCTGAGCAGGTCGGCCAGATCCCGGCGGACTACACCCAAGGGTCGGGGACGATCGTCAGCGGAACCACCGCGGACAAGGCGACCGAAGCGGCGCTGGCCGCCTACCCGGGCGGTGTCGTCGACCGTGTGGTGGCGCTGGGCAACGGCCAGTACGAGGTCCACTACATCGGCGTCAACTGGCCCCACCACATCTTCGTCAACCAGGACTTCCAGGTCATCGGCGCCGACGACTAGCCGCCACGGTCAAGCCGCCGCTGACCAGCACCGCATGAACCGCCAGCGCGGGTAACGGCCACGGCCGCTATCCGCGCCGCGGCATAGCTCCCCGATCGGCTCCCGAGACCCAGTTATCTGCGCTGAAGTTCGAATGAGCGAAAACACTGTCGACTACGCTTTGCCCACCCGGATCGGGCTGATGCCTGGCCATAGCAGGCACGCCTCCCACGGACCGGGCCAGGCGCCCGCCAGCTTAACGGAACCCGCCAGACGGCCATTCTCCGCTTCTGTGAGCCGTCTAGCCCCGGTCCTGTCCTTGGCGTGGGCCGGTCCGGTGCGGTTCTGGGTGCCGTGCACGAACACCGAGGTGACCAGTGCCACGGCTTTCCCGACGCCGGCTTGGTGCTCGCCGGTCATGCGGGCTGCGGCCTCGAACAGCTGGCCGAGTAGGAACTGCAGTTCACCGGCGGTGAGGTCACTGCGGAACATGCCATCGTCGAGGCCGCGTTGGAGCAGCGTCCCGATCTGGAAAATATGTATGCGGCAGACCTTGCAATCCCATAACCCTCGACTTTCGCACTTTTGTGGTTAGCCGACGATCATGACTGACGGCAGGTTCGTGGCTGCGTCAGGGCCCCGGAGGCCGGCGCCAGAGTTATCCGCTCACCCGCTACGGCGTTCTTGCGCGGCTGTGCGCCGGACTTCGTCTGCCAAGCGCTGCACCATGGCGGGATTGCGCAGGACGTAGAGCTTCGCGTGGGGCGCTTCGGAGCTGATTGCCCGCATGACATCTGGGAGGCTGCGGCGCCGGTACGCTCGCACCCAGCGCCAGTATTCTGCCTGCTCGCGGCCTCGGCGCAGCGTCCGCCAGGCGCATCGCAGGAAGGTGAAGTCCAAGACGACGATGGTGTCGGCTGCCCGCAGCCGGACCTGCAGCGCCGTGTCATAGGGTCCGAGGTCGCCGTCCAGGATCCAGCGGTCGGACTGGACCAGCTCGTGCTGGCAGGCAGCCCACCGGGCCGGGTCCATCGGGGTGGGGCCGGGCTGCCAGAACAGCGCATCGAGCTCGACGGCGGGAATGCCTGTCACGTCGCTGAGCTGCTGTGCCAGGGCCGACTTGCCTGCGCCGCCCCGGCCGAGGATGGCCACTCGTTGCACGCCATCATGATGCCCGCCGCGCCGCGGCCGCCTGAGATGTCCCGGTGAGACTGCCCTGGGGCCAGCAGCCCTGACAAGGGTCCGGCTGACGTGATCCCGGGTCCGCGACACTCCGTGCGATCGGGGATACGGCAGGAAGAGGCGCGGCGGCACACTCCGCCCGGACCGGGTCTGCCGTGAGAGGGCCGGAGCGGGGGGTGGAGAGCGGGTAGAGGCCGCGGCTTGATCTCCACCCGGCTCCACCCGATGACCCACCCGTCACCCGATGTGCCGGGGGGCTCAAATCCGGAGGCTGGAAGACGTCGGAAGTTCCTACCTGAAGGAGACGTCAATGCCAGCCAATGTATGGATTCTCAACCTGGTCGTGCTCGGGGCCGTGCTGGAGGCAGACCTCGGCCGCCGGAAGATCGGCTGGTTCCGGCTGGTGCGCCCGCTGCTCACCGTTATCTTGATCTGCCCGCTGTTCCTGGACAGTGTCCCCACCAACAGTCACGACGTGGCCCTGCAGGCTGCAGGGATCGGTGTTGGTGTGCTGCTCGGCCTGGCTGCCCACCTGTTCATCTCGGTCGGTTACGGCCC
>JBAUAY010000382.1:0-3625 GCA_049676235.1 Streptosporangiaceae bacterium | reverse complement strand
GCTCCTCTCCAAGGCGCTGGGCCGGGAGGTAACGCTCGCCGAGGCACCCGGCGAGGGTGCCGCGTCGGCCGCGACGGCCGAGGAGTACTGGCCGGACATGGAGGGCCTGGACTACCGGGACACCGTGGTCGACTGGGAGCTGCCGCCGGGGACGTTTTTCGACCTCGCCATCGTGCATCTGCTGACCACGGCCACGATCGACCGGCTCCGCGCGCTGTATCCCCAGGGCCGCTTCGAGACCCGGCGGTTCCGGCCGAACATCGTCGTGGCCACCGGCCCGGACGACCAGGGCTTCGTGGAAAACGACTGGATCGGCCACGCGGTGGCCATCGGCGACGAGGTCCGCTTGCAGGTCACCGATCCCTGCCCGCGCTGCGTCATGACCACGCTGCCGCAGGGGGACCTGCCGAAAGACTCCGGCATCCTGCGCACCGCGGCGCAGCACAACCAGGTGAATGTCGGCGTCTACGCCGACGTGATCGCGGGCGGCATCATCCGGCGCGGCGATCCGGTCACGCTCATCTGACCGGACCGGCACCACCAAGCCAGAGGAAGACACCATAGAGACCCAGCGGAACCCGGATAGCCCAGAGGGTGCTTCACCGACGAGATGACCGAGATGCCATGCCAATGGTAAGCACGGATCCGTGCACGAGACGTGCCGGGATCGAGGGAGATACCCGAGACGCAAGGCGCTCCCAGAGACGGGAGCAAGACAACTATCCAGGCCAGGCAGCGTGCCGGAGACCGGGCGGGACGTCGGAGACTTGCGTCGTTCTGCTCATAACCCAGCGACGACAGGGCATGGGCGGCGTGCCACCGAGATGCCCCCGAATTGCCATCAACAGCCAACGACTGCCACTAACAACAACAACCTGTGAAGCTGAAGCTAGAGCGGGATTTGAGCCCCGCGAGCAACCAACGTGACACGCTCGTAATGCGTAGGTCATCGGTTCGATTCCGATAGGCGGCTCCCAGAGGTCAGCGTCCGCGGCAAGCGGAGTCGGACACAGCCGTGGCGGACAGGCCCGCAGGGGCCCGCAGGGGCGTAGCTGTGAGGATTTTCTTCACAGTCATCAAGGGCGCGCCTTCGGCACGCCAGCGCCGGCCGCTGGCCCGGACGCAAGCAGGGACGCGAAGACATCGAGCGCGAATGCGTAACCGAGACCGGCACTATCGCGGCGGGCGCAGGCGGGCTTCTCGGCACGCTTCGGGCCGGGCAGAAAAAAGATCTGGATATCGTTGGCGTCTTTTTCGTCGCTTTCGCCGTGGGCTTCGGCGGAGGGGTCATCCGGGACCTGCTTCTCGGCAGTCTTCCACCGGCCTCGTTTGAAAACCCCTGGTACATCACCGTGGTCGGCGTCGCGGCAGTGCATCAGGGCAGACCTTGTTGAGGGTGAACTTGACCGGGTACACGACCAGTGAGCGGCAACATGAGCCGGACGGTGCTCAGGCAGCTCTAATCCTCCTCGTAATGCGATAGGTCATCGGTTCGATTCCGACAGGCGGCTCCACCCGAAAACCCGCCACCACTAGGAACGTTCGTCCGCGACGACGCCGCCTGCGGCATGTCCATCCGGCAGATCGCCAGCCGCCACCACATCTACCGCCGCATGGTCCGCCAGGCACTCGCCGACCCCACCGGGCCGCTGCCCCGCAAACGGGGAACCCGGCCAGCACCCGCTATCGGCCCCATCGAGATGTCCTGGACAAACTCGCCAGCCAGCCCCTCGCCGTCTGAGAGATCTGGACCACCGTGGCCGACCAGCACGACTCCGACGCCTCATACGCGGCGATCAGGGACTACATCCGAAGCCGCCATCTTGCCGGGCAGCCCGGACCGCCCAAAGGTCAGATCACGACACGCTCATCGTCCCGATGTCGCTGATCCGCGACGCCTACCGGGCCGAGATCCTCGGCGCCCTGGCCGACGCGGGCGAGGAGGTCCTGCACGTCTTCCTTGAGACGGACGCCGGCGTGCTCCGGGACCGGCTCAACGCCCGCGTGACTTACCCCGACAAGAACTGGGACCAGGCAGCCCGCGAGCTCGGCATGACCGGCGTGGATGAGAGGTTGCTGCCGCTGCCCGCCAGCCGGTCGGGACGCTCATGCTGCGCTCGGACAGGGCTCACCCCCGCCGAACTAGCCGACAAAGTGCTGGCCAGGTCACAGGGCTGACTTTGGCCGACCCAGCTGTCCCATCTCGATAGACCTGGCACACATGTCGATCGGTGACCTGGGCTGGGCCATTTGACTGAGACTGCGCGGCCGTCTCTGTCGCAGGGCTCATGGCACAGATCGCCGCCGACGCTGTCGGCTATGGTGAAGGCATGTGTTGCTTCGCTGCCATGACTACCCGGACCGCCGCTTAGCGGCGGTACCGAGGCTGCCGTAACCGCGGCCTCATTGCCTGCCCCTGCCGGGGGCAGTGCCAGGACGTACCGCCGGATCAGTGTCCTGTCGGCAGTCACTCGCGTTTCCCTGTGCTGCCGGGTCATCCTGCCCGATCAGGGGAGTCATGTCTCAGTCGCAGCGTTTCGATTCACAGTGCGGAGAACCATTCCCGTGCCCGTCCGCAGCCGGACCCGCCGTCACGCAGGACCCGCGTGCCGCCACCCTGGTCCTGATGGTCGGGCTCCCGGCAGCCGGGAAAACCACCCGGGCCAAAGAACTCGCCGCAACGCACCAGGCGCTGCGGCTGACCCCGGATCACTGGATGATCCCGCCGTTCGGGGATCCGATGGCCGACGGCAAGCGCTGGGTGCTCGAAGGCCGGCTCATCTCGGTCGCCCTTCAGGCGCTGCGACTGGGGACCAGCGCCGTGCTCGACTACGGGCTCTGGGGCCGCGACGAACGGTGGGCACTGCGCTGGCTGGCCCGGTCGGCCGGGACAGCATCTCAGGTGGTCTACCTGCCCGTGGACAAAGAGGTCCAGCTCGCCCGAATCGCACACCGCCAGAAAACGACACCGCACCAGACGTTCCCGATGAGCGAGGCCGACGTGGACGCGTGGCGGGAGCAATTCCAGGTGCCTGACGCCGCCGAACTCAACGGCGGTCAGATCCCCGCCCCGCCAGCAGGGTGGCCGGGCTGGCCAGAGTGGGCAGTAGACCACTGGCCCTCATGCACCGACAGCTAACCCAGCTGTCCTAACGGCGTTCGTGCTGGCCAGCGGTGCCGCTGGAGTATCACCGCAGGTCAGCCGACGCGTCCGCACGGCGGCGGGCGTCGCGAACATCCGCGCTCGCCGCCCAGGAAGGCCAGGAACGTCTGTGGGCCACGGTCTGGGAGTAGAACACCGCTTCTCGCCGTGTGCTGGCCAAGGTCGGGTTCACCGAAACCGAGCGGAAGGAACTGGACGCGATCTACGGGAACAACCTGTTCACCACGAGACGGCTCTGACCCGATGTTTGGCCTTGAGACTGGTCTTGAAAGCCGCTGCGGCGTGCCCTGACATGGCACGGCGTGACCGGGGACCACATGCCGAACCACTGCTCGGCGCCGTAGGCTTCGAACCGCTCTACCTCGGTGAACCCCAGCTTCGCCGCGAGGCGCATCGAGCGGGCGTTGGCGGTCTGGGTAAAGAGCACCACCGGCTCGCCGGGAAGCTCGCCGGCGAACCAGC
>JBAUAY010000381.1:0-5477 GCA_049676235.1 Streptosporangiaceae bacterium | reverse complement strand
GAGGACGGGGTCCGGATCCGGTCCGGGATCCTCAGAGGGATCTACCCCTTCGTCGGGCCCTCGGAGATCCCCGGGGCCGAGGGCTCGGGAAGGGGGCGCGACGATGGCGGCGGCGATGCGGTCATGACCGCCGACGCGGGCGCGGGACCGCTAGGCACCTTCGGCGCGGGACGGCCGGGGCCCGAACAGGACAGCACCTCGACGGCCGAGCAGCGCCCCGCGGGCAGGCCGGAGCAGGCCAGGGTGACCATGCCGGACCGCCGCGAGAGCGCGGCCGAGCACAACCGCGTGCCAGGCTGGCTGCAATCGGGGGCCGCGTGGTCCTGGCGGCTGCTGGTTCTCGCCCTTGCCATCTACCTGACCACGCGCGTGCTCGGCGTCTTGTACATCGTGGTCGTGCCGTGCATCGCGGCGCTGCTGCTGACCGCCCTGCTGCAGCCGCTCGCGGCCCGGCTGCGCCGGGCCGGGCTGCCTAGGCTCGCCGCGACCTGGGCTACCCTGCTCATTGCCGCCGCCGTGCTTGGCGGCCTGGCCGCGCTGGTCGCTACCCGGGCGAGCGCGGACTATCCGACCCTGGTCGCCGAGGCCAGGCACACCACCACGCAAGTCGAATCGTGGCTGTCCGGGCCCCCCTTCCACGTCAAGAACAGCAACGTCCAGAAGTTCCTGAACGACATCCCCAGCTATCTGAGCAAGCACAAATCGCTCGTCGAGGGCACCGTGGTCACCGGCGGCAAGATCGCCGCCCAGTTCTTCGGCGGTCTGGTCCTCACGCTCTTCGTCACGTTCTTCCTGATCAAGGACGGGGAGCGGATCTGGACCTGGCTGCTCGGCGCGCTGCGGACCGAGAGCGCCGAACGCGTGAACCGGGCCGGGCACGCCGCCTGGCTGGCGGTGGTGTACTACATGCGCGGCACGGTCGCGGTGGCCGCCATCCACGCGATCGTGATCGGTCTCGTCCTGTGGATCATGGGCGTCCCGCTGGCCCTGCCGCTCGCCGTGTTGGTGTTCCTGGCCGCCTTCGTGCCGCTGGTCGGGCTGCTGGCGGCGGGTGCGCTGGCCATCGTGGTGACACTGGCCACCAAGGGCTGGCTCGACGCGGTCATCCTGCTGGGCATCCTGATCGTCGAAGACCAACTGGAAGCCCACCTGCTCCAGCCTCAAGTGGTCGGCCGGGTGATACGGCTCCACCCGCTCGCGGTCATCCTCTCGCTGGCGGTCGGGGGTGTGCTGGCCGGCATCGCCGGCGCGGTAGTGGCCGTGCCGATCGTCGCCGTGATCACCCGGGCGGTGCCCGAGTTGCGTAGGCGAGATCCCGGTCCAGAGGACCCATAAGATGCGACAGTGTCCGGATGTCGCGCTATCCTCACCGTGCGTGCCAGCAGTTAGGGAGTCTTCGTTGCCGCATTCCGAACCCGATGTGCTGATCATGCGCATCGATCCCGGCGTCCCGCTGCCGTCGTACGCCCACCCGGGCGACGCGGGCGCGGACCTGACGACGGCCGAAGACGTCGATCTCGGACCAGGCGAGCGGGCGCTGGTGCGGACCGGACTGGCGATCGCGCTGCCCGACGGGTATGCGGCGTTCGTGCATCCCCGCTCCGGCCTGGCGGCCAGACACGGGGTGACGCTGGTGAACGCGCCGGGGACCGTCGACGCCGGCTATCGGGGTGAGATCAAGGTGACCCTGCTGAACACGGACCGGAACCGCCCGGTCAGCTTCAGGCGCGGGGACAGGATCGCGCAGCTGGTCATCCAGCGGGTGGAACGGGCGGTATTCCACGAGGTAACGGTGCTTCCCGGGTCGAGCAGAGGCGATGGCGGCTTCGGCTCGACCGGAGGGCACGACGGCGAACGTACGGAGCTGGTGTCCTGAGGGGCCCGAGGGGTCCTGACGGACGGGCGGCCGGGCGATATCGCCTAGGTTGAGAGCGAGAAGGAGCGTGCGGAGTGTTTCGTCGGCGTCGTTCAGCAGACGCGGGCCGGGATTGGCCCGCGGACAGTGATCAGGAGCCGCCCGGCGACGAGCTCGATTACAGCGGGCCGTTCGACGATGAGCTGGCTGAGCAGGCGCAGCCTGCGGGCACCTCGCGTGCGGAGGGCGGCCCGTGGGACGCGGGGGAGGCTTTCCCGGCGCAGGAGCGGGTGGATCTGGGCAGCCTGCAGGTGCCGGTCGGGCCCGAGCACGAGATCCAGCTCGTCATGGCCGAGCAGCACGGCGCCTGGGTGACAGTCAAGTACCGGGAGAGCGAAGTGCAGATCCAGGCGTTCGCCGCGGCCCGCCGGAGCGCGCTGTGGGACGACGTCCGGGCCGAGATCGCCGCCGAGGTGGACACGGCCGGCGGCCGGAGCCAGGAATCGGAGGGATCGTTCGGGATCGAGCTGATGGCTCAGGTGCCGATGGAGCCCGGCCAGCCGGCCTCAGGCATGCGGCTGGTCAGGTTCGTCGGCATCGACGGCCCGCGCTGGTTCGTGCGCGGGCTGTTCACCGGTCCCGCCGCGGACGGCGGCGAGCAGGCCGAACTGCTCGAGGAGGTGCTCAGGGACGTCGTCGTGGTCCGAGGCGACCATCCGGTGCCGCCGCGGGAGATACTCGAGCTCCGCCTGCCTCCCGAGGCGCGGCAGGCACTCGAGGAGCAGGCCGCTGCGGAAGAGGAGAGCCGGTTCCGTGGTGACCTGAACCCCTTCGAGCGCGGTCCGGAGTTCACCGAGACGCGCTAGCTGGCCGGCCTTGCCTCACGGCTGATCGCTGGACCCCAGCAGGCGGGCGAGTTCCTCCTCGACGTCGTCGCTGGTCACGAAGAACAACTCGTCGCCGGCCTGCAGCGGGTCGTCGGGTTGCGGCACCAGGACCCGGCCTTCGCGCAAGATTGCCACCAGCGACGTGTCAGCGGGCCAGTCGATCGCGCCGACACGCTGGTCGACCAGCGGCGCGTCGTCCGGCATGGTCAGCTCGACCAGGCTCGCCTCACTCTGCCCGAACGTCATCAGCCGCACCAGGTCGCCGACGCTGACCGCCTCCTCGACCAGGGCGGAGAGCAGCCGGGGGGTGGATACGGCCACGTCGACGCCCCAGGACTCGTTGTACAGCCACTCGTTGTCAGGATTGTTCACCCTCGCCACGACGCGCGGTACCCCGTACTCGGTCTTGGCCAGCAGCGCCACGACCAGGTTCACCTTGTCGTCCCCCGTCGCGGCGATCACCACCTGGCACCGTTGCAGCGCCGCGTCGTCCAGGGAGCTGATCTCGCAGGCGTCGGCGAGCAGCCATTCGGCCCGGGCCACGCTGTCCACCTTGATCGCCTTGGGGTCGTGGTCGATGAGCAGCACCTCGTGCCCGTTCTCGAGCAGTTCGCCGGCGATGGACCGGCCGACCGCCCCGGCTCCCGCGATCGCGATCCGCATCAGTGCTCGCCTCCCCGTGCCGCGAAGGCCGCGGCGATCCGGTCCAGGTCGCTTTCCCTGGCCACCACGTGCAGCGCGTCTCCTTCCTGCAGGACGGTGCCCGGTTCGGGCACGAACGCCTGGCCGAGCCGGTCGATGAAGGAGACCCGGGTCATCGTGTTGGCCTCGAGTGACTTCACCTGCTCGCCGATCCAGGCGGTCGAGAAGGCCACCTCGGCCAGCACGATCTTGCCGGTGGGATCCCGCCAGAGCGACTCTCCGCCCTCCGGGAGCAGCTTGCGCAGCATCTGGTCGGCGGTCCAGCGCACGGTAGCCACGGTGGGGATGCCGAGCCGCTCGTAGACCTCGGCCCGGCGCGGGTCGTAGATCCGCGCGGCCACCCGCCGCACCCCGAACGTCTCGCGGGCCACCCGGGCGGCGATGATGTTGGAGTTGTCACCGCTGCTGACCGCGGCGAAGGCGTCCGCGCGCTCGATGCCCGCCTGGGTGAGCACGGCCCGGTCGAAGCCGATCCCGGTGACACGATCGCCCTTGAACGAGGTGCGGAGCCTGCGGAATGCTTCCGGGTCCCTGTCGATGACTGAGACGGTGTTGTCCCGGTCCTCAAGGATGTGGGACAGCGTCGACCCAACCCGTCCGCAGCCCATGATTACGATGTGCACGACCGTCCCTCCAGGGTGAGCGGGGCCCCGACCAGGGGTGCCTCGTCAAAGGTATGCCCTCACTTGGCATCCTCCTCGCCTGAAGACGGAGGATTTCACTTCACGTTGTCAAGGCGAGCCGGTTGCGGGGCTCCACGCGGCCGGGAGCCTTCGGTGCCGGCGCCTGCCGGGGGGGCGAGCGGAGCAGTCGGTGCCGTCACGTGCGGACACGCTGGCCAATGGCACTAACATTCCGGGGGAGGTGAAGCGGCGTTCGCTCCCCGGCCTAAGCCGGGCTTTCCACGCCGCATCCATGACGAACTATAAAGCCGGTCAGGTCATCCAGGTCACGGCGGGGGACGTAGCTCACGGCGGATGGTGCGTGGCCCGGCCAGACGACGGACCGGTCGTTTTCGTCCGGCATGCGCTGCCGGGCGAGACGGTGCTCGCTCGCGTCACCGACGTCACGTCCCGACTGGCCCGTGCCGAGGCGGTTGACATCCTGACCCGGTCACCGGACCGGGTTGAGCCGCCGTGCCCGCACGCGGTTCCGGGCGACTGCGGCGGCTGCGACTGGCAGCACGCCACGCTGCCTGCCCAAAGGTCGCTCAAGGCCGCTGTGATCCGCCAGCAACTCAAGCGGCTAGCCGGCCTCGACCGCGAGGTCACGGTCGAGGCACTGCCCGGAGACGAGGAGGATGCCCGGACAGAGGCCCCGGGTCCTGGCCTGGGCTGGCGGACGCGCGTGCAGTTCGCGGTGCGGCCGGACGGGGTGGCCGGCCTACGCGCGCACCGCTCGCACGAAGTGGTCGACATCGGCAAGTGCCCGATCGCCCATCCCGCCATCACCGACCTCGGCCTCACGGCCATGCGCTGGCCGGCCACGGCCTCGGTGGAGGCCGTGGTGGCGACCGGATCGGGCGAGCGAGCCGTGATCATCACCCGAGGTAGCGCCAGTCCGGGAAGACGACCCTCAGGAACCCCCCGCGACCGGGGGGTTTCCACCCGCTCGGCTCTCCCCGGCCCCCCGGACCCCCCGGCGGCGGATGCCGTGCTCCGCCGGGCCGGTCACCGCCTGACCCCCGTACGGGGCCGCACCTACCTCAGCCATCGGGCAGCCGGGCGGGACTGGCGGGTCAGCGCCGGCGTGTTCTGGCAGGTACATCCCAGCGCCGCCGACGTGCTGGCCGAGGCCGTCGTGTCCGCGCTCCGGCCGCAGCCCGGTGACGTGGCGCTCGATCTTTACTGTGGCGCCGGATTGTTTGCCGGAGCGCTGGCCCCGGCGGTCGGGCCGGGCGGGACGGTGGTCGGCATCGAGGCGGACGCCGCCGCGGTCCGGGACGCCCGGCACAACCTGCGCGAGTGGCCCTGGGCGCGGATACACAAGGGCGACGTGGCGGCGATGCTGCGCCGCGACGGCCAGTACGGAGC
>JBAUAY010000380.1:0-5763 GCA_049676235.1 Streptosporangiaceae bacterium | reverse complement strand
CCCGGATCCGGTCCGGTCAGGGTTCCGCGCCGCCGCGGCGGTGACCCCCTGGCCGAGCGCGAACGGCAGCACGAACCCGTCGTTGTAGTCGGTGTGCTCGCCCATCAGGTTGGCCCGGCCGGGCGCCAGCCACACGCCGTCCGGTGTCCCGCCGAAGCACGACCGGAACAGCTCGGCTGCTCTCACCGTAGCGCGCGCGCCTGGGTGAACCGCCAGGCGTCGGCGGCCATGGCGCGCAGGTCCTTCTCCGCCCGCCAGCCCAGCTCGGACTGGATCTTCGCGGACGAGGCGACCAGCACGGCCGGGTCGCCGGCCCGCCGTGGGCCCACGTCGGTGCCGATGGCGGCGCCGGTGACCTCCCGGCACACCTCGATCACCTGGCGGACCGAGAAGCCGGCCCCGTTGCCGAGGTTGTAGACGCGGTGCTGGCCGGGCCGGCAGGCCGCCAGCGCACGCAGGTGCGCGTCGGCCAGGTCGGTGACGTGGATGTAGTCGCGGACGCAGGTCCCGTCGGGGGTGGGGTAGTCATCGCCGAAGATCTGCACCCGGCGCCCTTCGGTCACGCCGGCCAGCACGTTGGGGATGAGGTGGGTTTCCGGGTTGTGCCGCTCGCCGAGCCAGCGGCCGTCGGCGCCCTTGTGCGCGCCGGCCACGTTGAAGTAGCGCAGGCTGACCGCGCCGAACCCGTACATCCGGCTGAACTCGGTCAAGGTGGTGTCGACGGCGATCTTGGATGCGCCGTAGGGGCTGGTCGGGCGGGTGGGATCGGTCTCGGTCACGGGCGTGCGCTCGGGCTCGCCGTAGACGGCGGCGGTCGAGGAGAACACGATTGTCCGGATCCGCATGTCGCGCATGGCCTCGAGCAGCGCCACCGTGCCGCCCAGGTTGTTCGACCAGTACTTGGCGGGGTCGGCCATCGACTCGCCGACCAGCGACTTGGCCGCGAAATGCAGCACCGCCTCGATGCCGTCGCTCAATACCTCGGCCGCGCAGTCGCGCAGCGTGCCCTTGACGAACGTGGCGCCGGGCGGCACCGCGTCGGCGAAGCCGGTGGACAGGTCATCGAGCACGGTGACCTCGTGCCCGGCCGCGATCAGCTGCGTGGCGACGACGCTGCCGATATAACCGGCACCGCCGGTGACGAGCACTTTCATCAGGCCTCCCTGAGCCGTTCGGCCGCCTCTTCTGGGACGATATCGTTGATCCACACGCCCATGCCGGATTCGGTTCCGGCCAGGTACTTCAGCTTGTCGGCCGAGCGCCGGACCGAAAACACCTGAAGGTGCGCGGCGAACTGGCGGCGGGTGTCGGAGGCCCCGACCGGGGCCTGGTGCCAGGCGGCGATGTACGGTACGGGCCGGCCGAACAGCGCGTCGAACCGGCGCAGGACGTCCAGGTAGAGCGGCCCGAAGGCGTTTCGCGCGGCCGCGCCGACGCCGGTCAGGTCGGGCACCCGGGTGGTGGGGAAGATCCGCACCTCGTACGGCCAGCGCGCCGCCTCGGGCACGAACGCGATCCAGTGCTCGTTCGCCGTCACGATCCTGATCCTGGCCTGCCGTTCGGCCGCGACCAGGTCGTCGAACAGATTCCCGCCGTCGTGGGTGCGTGCGTAGTCACTGGCCTGGGCCACCATCTGCTCGGTCCGCGGGGTCACGAACGGGAACGCGTAGATCTGCCCGTGCGGGTGATGCAGCGTGACGCCGATCTCCTCGCCCTTGTTCTCGAAGCAGTAGACCTGCCTGGTTTCCGGCAGCGCGCTCAGCACCCGCGTCCGGTCCGCCCAGGCCTCGAACACGGTGCGCACCCGCCGCGGGCTGAGCTGGGCGAACGAGGCGTCGTGATTGGGGGTGAAGCAGACCACCTCGCAGCGGCCGAGCGGTTCGCTCAGCGAGGGGAACCGGTTCTCGAACACCACCACGTCGTAGCTGTCCGCCGGTATCTCGGTGGGCCGCTCCGCCGCCGACGGGTCGAGCGGGCACTGATCGGCCGGCGGCAGGAAGGTCCGTTCCTGCCGGGCGGCCGCGATGACCACCCACTCCCCGGCGAGCGGATCCCAACGGATCCCGGAATCCGGCGACCCGGTCGGCAGGGCAGGCGGCGGCGGCAGCGGCGGCAGGTGCCTGGTGTCCCGGACCTGGGCGCGGCCGAGGCCGGGCGCCTCGTCGAAGTAGACGATCTCGCGCCCGTCCGCCAGCCGCGTGCTGGACTTCCAGATTGATTGCGTGTCCACGGGACACATACGTTATCCGGAATAGACTGACCAGACACATCGTGCGGCCGACGGCGGAGCGAGCCGAAGGGGCGCGGCGCCGCCTGGACTGAGGAACAAGCGACGAGGGAAGGCGGCGCCTAAAGGCGCCCTGGAGGCGAGCGGGGAGCAGAGCGCCTTGAAGGCGGCCCGGAGGCGAGCGGCAGACAGAAAATGAGCAAGGTCGTCCTGGACATCATTGTCCTCCTCGTCATCATCTGCATCGGGGGGTTCTTCTCTTCTGCCGAGATGGCCCTGGTCTCGCTGCGCGAGGGCCAGGTCAGGGCGCTGGCCAGGCGCGGCAAGCGGGGCCAGAAGGCGGCCAAGCTCGCGCAGGACCCGAACCGGTTCTTCTCCGCCGTGCAGATCGGCGTGACGCTGGCGACGCTGGTCTCCGGTGCCTACGGCGCCGCGACGCTCGCGGACGTGCTGAGGTCGTGGCTGATCCAGCAGAAGGTGTCGCCGGGCTGGGCGGGGCCGGTCTCGTTCATCGTGGTGACCATCTGCATCACCTTCTTCAGCCTGATCCTCGGCGAACTCGCGCCCAAGCGGATCGGGCTGCAGCGGGCGCCCCGGCTGGCACTGCTGGCCGCGCCGCTGCTCGACCGGATCGCCACCCTAGCCCGGCCGGTCGTCTGGCTGCTGACCGCGACGACCAACCTGGTCGTCGCGGTCCTGGGCGGCGATCCCCGGATCGGCCGCCAGGCCATGACCGAGCAGGAAGTACGCGAGCTCGTGACCAGCACCCAGACGCTTAGCCAGGACGAGCGGCAGATCGTCGGCGAGGTCTTCGACGCGGGCAAACGGCAGATCCGCGAGGTCCTGGTGCCGCGCACCGAGGTGGTCTTCCTGGACGGACAGACGCCGATGGCCGAGGCCGCCGCTATCGCCGTGGCCGTGCCGCATTCGCGGCTGCCGGTCTACCAGGACACTTACGACAACGTGATCGGCTTCGTACACGTCCGGGACCTGCTCGGCCCCGGCGTGGCCAAGGACTCGGTGCCGGTGGGCCGGATCGCCCGGCCAGTGAAGTTCCTGCCGATCAGCAAGACCGTGCTCTCCTCGCTGTCCGAGATGCGGCGTGAGCGGGCCCACCTGGCCATCGTGGTCGACGACTACGGCGGCACGGCCGGCATCGTCACGCTGGAGGACCTGGTCGAGGAGCTGATCGGCGACATCAGGGACGAATACGACCTGGAGCAGGACCAGGCCACCAAGCTGCCGGCCGGCGAGGTGGAGGTCGACGGCCTGCTCAACCTGGACGAGTTCACCGAGCAGACCGGCATCGAGCTGCCGGAAGGCCCGTATGAGACCGTCGCGGGCTACGTCTTGGCCGCCCTCGGCGACCTGCCGTCCGAGGGCGATAGCGTCCAGGTGGCGGGCCGCACGATCACCGTGACCGAACTCGACGGCCGCCGCATCGCCCGCCTCCGCGTCACCGCCACCGCCCCGCCTCCGGCTAGCCCTTCGGCTCCGGCTAGCCCTTCGGCTCCGGCCAGCCCGGCCGCCCCGGCCAGCCCGGCCGCCCCGCACAACACGGTTTCTGCTGGTCAGGTGCGGCTAAACTCGGAGACCCCGCAGGAAGGCGACCCTCGGTGAAAGGCGCCCCTCCGTGAAAGGCGGCCCTCGATGAAAGGCGGTCAGCGTGCCCGGTGGCTTTGACACCGTTCTCGTCGTCGACTTCGGCGCGCAGTACGCGCAGCTGATCGCCCGCCGGGTGCGCGAGTGCCACGTCTACTCCGAAATCGTGCCGTCGACCATGCCGGTGGAGGAGATGCTGGCCAAGCGGCCGAAGGCGATCATCTTGTCCGGCGGCCCCTCGTCGGTCTACGCCGACGGCGCGCCGCCCGCCCCGCCGGGGCTCTTCGACGCCGGGGTGCCCGTCCTCGGCATCTGCTACGGCTTCCAGCTGATGGTGGCCGGGCTGGGCGGCACGGTTGAGCGGACCGGCGCCGCCGAGTACGGCAGAACTGCGTTGATTCGGGGGGACGATCCCCCCCAGGCCCCATCTGCTCCTGGGGGAAAACCGTTTCCCTCAGACCCCCTCGGCCCCCTCGGCCCCCCTGAGGGAGGGATTCTGCTGGCCGGGACACCCGTCCAGCAGCGGGTGTGGATGTCACACGGGGACACCTGCACGGCACCCCCGCCCGGCTTCACGGTGACCGCACGGACCGAAGTGACGCCGGTGGCAGTGGTGGAGAACGAGCAGCGCCGCCTGTTCGGCGTCCAGTTCCACCCCGAGGTCATGCACACCGAGCACGGCCGCCGCATCCTGGCCCGCTTCCTCGAGCTGGCCGGATGCCGCCCGTCCTGGACCATGCTCAACATCGTCGAGGATCAGGTGGCGCTGATCCGCGAGCAGGTCGGCGGCGGCCGGGCGATCTGCGGGCTGTCCGGCGGGGTGGACTCCGCGGTCGCCGCGGCGCTCGTGCAGCGCGCCATCGGCGATCGTCTCACCTGCGTGTTCGTCGACCATGGCCTGCTGCGCAAGGGCGAGGCCGGACAAGTCGAGCAGGACTTCGTGGCCGTCACCGGCGTCCGGCTCATGGTGGCGAACGAGGCCGAGGCGTTCCTTTCCGCCCTGGCTGGGGTGGCCGAACCCGAGCAGAAGCGGAAGATCATCGGCCGGGAGTTCATCCGCGCGTTCGAGCGCGCCGCCCGGGAGATCACCGCCGAGGCCGGCCAGCACGGCGAGGCGTGCGAGTTCCTGGTGCAGGGCACGCTGTACCCGGACGTGGTGGAGTCGGGCGGCGGCACCGGCACCGCGAACATCAAGTCGCACCACAACGTCGGCGGGCTGCCTGACGACCTGAAGTTCCACCTGGTCGAGCCCCTGCGCTGGCTGTTCAAGGACGAGGTGCGGCGGGTGGGGGAGGAACTCGGCCTGCCGCAGCCGATCGTCCGCCGCCAGCCGTTCCCCGGCCCCGGGCTGGCGATCAGGATCATCGGCGAGGTGACCGCCGAGCGCCTGCAGGTCCTGCGCGAGGCCGACGCCATCGTCCGCGAGGAGATGTCCGCCGCCGGTTTGGACACCCTGGTCTGGCAGTGCCCGGTGGTGCTGCTGGCCGACGTGCGTTCGGTCGGCGTGCAAGGCGACGGCCGCAGTTACGGCCACCCGATCGTGCTCCGCCCGGTGACCAGCGAGGACGCGATGACCGCGGACTGGGCGCGGCTGCCGGACGACGTGCTGGCCCGGATCTCCACCCGCCTCACCAACGAGGTGCCTGAGATCAACCGCGTCGTCCTGGACGTCACCAGCAAGCCCCCCGCCACCATCGAATGGGAGTAAAAGACCTTTCAACCGAACGGCCCCCAGTTTCCCGCCCCGATGACGGCCTCGGGCCTCCCTGGCGATTCGGCATAAATACCGAATTGCCGTCATATCGAAGTAATTGCCCGCGCGCCCAGCTGCCAGTATGCCTGGCGGCCCGTGTGCCTGGCGGCCCGTGTGCCCTGGCGGTCCGTGCGCCTGGCCGCCCTGGCGCCTGGCTGCCCGGCCGTCCGCGCCCCGGGGC
>JBAUAY010000379.1:0-5012 GCA_049676235.1 Streptosporangiaceae bacterium | reverse complement strand
TGATGCGCTGGCGGGTGGCGGCCGTCTGGTGCTGTGCACGGGTGAGGCAGGGATCGGGAAGACCCGGCTGGCGGAGGAGGCCGCCGCGTCGGCCGCTGCGAGGGGCGTGCCGGTGGCGTGGGCCCGGGCGGCCGACCGGGACAGCCTGCCGCCGTACGGCCTGTGGCAGCTGGTGCTGGATGAGCCCGCCGTCCGGGCCGCCGATGATGACCGATCCGATGTGGGCCTGTGGTCGCGCGTCTTCGGTGACGCCGAACGCCCGGCGCTAGCTGATGACGCCGATTCCGGCAGCGCCCAGCGGTTCGCGATGTTCGCGGAGGTTCGCAGGCGGCTGGCGCAGGCGGCCAGGCCGAACGGGTTGCTGCTGGTGCTCGATGATCTGCAGTGGGCGGACGAGGCGTCGGCGGCCTTGCTCGCCGATGTCGTGCGCCAGCTGCGAGGAACGCTCATCTTGGTGTTGGCGACCTACCGGGGGCCGGCGGCGTCCGGTGATACGAGCGGCGGGCTGCTGCCACGTCTGTCGGCGGATGCCAACACCGAACGGGTGGACCTTCATGGGCTGCCCGCCGGCGCGGTCGGGGATATGCTGCTCGCCGCCGGGCTGCCGGCGTCGGCGGACCAGGCCGGTGAGGTGCACTCCGAAACGGGGGGCAACCCGTTCCTGGTCCGCGAGCTGGCCCGGATGCTCGCCGAGCAGCGGCGCGG
The DNA here is from genome assembly GCA_049676235.1 of Streptosporangiaceae bacterium. Lineage (GTDB taxonomy): Bacteria > Actinomycetota > Actinomycetes > Streptosporangiales > Streptosporangiaceae > Palsa-504. The sequence continues at coordinate 4,307 of JBAUAY010000379.1, read as the reverse complement.
CGGGCCGGTGCCGGTACCGGGACGGGTGGCGGAGGCGACGGCCTACCGGCTCGCGCAGCTGCCGGATCGCGCCCGGGAGCTGGTGCAGACCGCCGCGGTGGCCGGCAACAGCTTCTCGGCCGGCGTAGTGGCCGCGATCCTGGACGTACCTGTGCTTGCCCTGCTCGGCCCGCTGGACGAGTGCCGGGCGGCCGGGTTCCTGGTGGCCGGAGACCGTCCCGGTGATCACCGGTTCTCGCACGCACTGGTCCGCTCGGCGGTGGCTGCCCGGCTGAGCGCCGCGGAGCAACGGCGGCTGCACGCCGCCGCGGCGGACGCGATCGAGGCTCTATACGAGGGGCAGCTGGATCTGCACCTGACGGAGGTCGCCCGGCACCGGGTCGAGGCATCGCTGCCCGGTGACCGAGCGGAGGCGGTGGCGGCGTGTGCGGCGGCCGCCGACGTGGCGGCACAGTCGCTGGCGTTCGAGGAGGCCGTGCGCCTGTACCGGCAGGCGCTGGCGGTCGGCGAAGGAGAGATCGGCGAGAACGCCCGGTCCCGGCTTGAGCTCGCCCTGGCCATGGCCCTGCACCGCTGCGGCGACCTGCCCGGATCGCAGGAGACGGCGGCCGGAGTCGGCCGGCGGGCCGAACGCCGACGTGACCGGGACCTGCTGGCCCGCACGGCGCTGGTCATGGAGGCAAGCGGCGTACCGGAATGGGACGGGGAGATCAGCCGCATCTGCGAGCAGGCCCTGACCGGGGATGACCTTCCTGATGGTCTGCGGGCCCGGGTCTCCTCGCGGTACGCGCAGGTGCTGGTGTACCGCGGCGAGTACGACCGGGCAGGACAGGTCAGCGGGGACGCGCTGGCCGCCGCCGGATCGGCGGGGGACCCGGTCGCGCTCGTGGCCGCGCTCCAGGCCCGCCAGCTGGCCTGCTGCGCCCCCGACGGAGTCGCCGAACGGGCCGTCCTGGCGAGCCGGATGCTGGCGGCCGCCGATGCCGCGGGCAGCGCCTGGCTCGAGCTGTGGGGCCGGCTGTGGCGGATCGACACCCTGTTTGAGACGGGGCAGCTGAGGAGCGTCCGGCGTGAGCTCGCCGACCTCGAAAGCTGCGTGGAACGGCTCCCCGGCCCGCTCGCGCAATGGCACTTCCTGGAGACCTCGGCGACGCTCGCGCTCGCGACCGGGCGCTTCACCGAGGCGACGCAGCTGGCCTGGCAGGCGTTCAAGGTGTTCAGCGACATGGGACACCCGGTCGCGTTCGGCGGCTGCTCAGTGATCCTCGGCCAGGCGGGCCTGCACATCGGGTTCGGCAGCTCCGGCGTGATCGAGCTATGGGACCAGCTCCCGGCGCACCTGCGGCCAGATGCCGTGGACACCACCCGCGGCGTCGCCACCGTCTTCCCCGCGCTGACCCTCGCGCTGATCCGCCTGCACGCCGGTGACCGTGCCGCCGCTGAGGCCGCCTACGCCCAGGCCGGCCCGGTCCGGTCCTGGACGCCGGTACCGGCGTTGCGCATGGCGGCCTGGGCGCACGGGCTTGCGGTCGCCATCCGCCTCGGCCGGGCGCAGGACATCGAGTTCCTGGCGGCGCGGCTCCAGCCGTTCCGCGGCCAGCACGTCGCGAACGGCGCCGGGCCCGGGACCTACATGGGCCCGGTCGAGCTGCCGCTCGGACAGGCGGCCGCAGCGCTGGGCCGTCTGGACCCGGCGGTTGAAGACCTGCGGACGGCGGCCTCGATCTGTGACGCCAACGGCGCCCGCGGCTGCGCCGTGCAAGCCCGCGTCGAACTCGCCGCCGCGCTCACCCGCCGGCAGGCGCCCGGTGACCAGGATGAGGCACTGGCCGTGCTGGCCGCTGCCGCGCGCGAGGCCGAACAGCTCGGCATGGTCCCGTTCACCGAGCGCATCGAACAGCTGCGAGCCCAGCTGACGGCCCCGGCGGCCAGCGACTCACCCCTCAGCCCCCGCGAGCTCGAGGTGGCCCGGCTGGTCGGGCAGGGACTGACGAACAAGCAGATCGGCCAGACCCTGTACGTCTCCGAGCGAACGGCCGAGAACCACGTCCAGCACATCCTGACCAAGCTCGGGCTCCGCAACCGCAGCCAGATCGCCGCCTGGGCCAGCGGAGAGCATGACGCGAGCCGTGCCTGAGTACCCCGGCCGACCGTGAATGAGTACTCCAGTGAGTAATTCCCCCGATGGCCGGACCCGGGCTTTCCCGTAGCGTCCTTCCTGCCAGCACAAACTCAGGAAAGGCAGGACAACATGGCACACATCCACATCGCGGCGACGCCCGGGGTAACGATCGACGGCTTCCGCGCGGTCGCCGCCAAGCACAACCCGCCCCAGGACATCGACGGGCTGCTCGCCTGGGCGGCCGGCACGGACTCCAGCGGGCTCCACGTGGTGACCGTGTGGGAATCCAAGGCGCACCAGGACCGGTGGTCCGCCGAGCAGCTCTTCTCCGCGTTCCAGGCGCTCGGCATGACCGACGTGACGTCGAACATGGAGTTCACCGAGTACGACGCGGACGAACTGTACATCCGCTGAGCAGCGGACCCTGATGGCGCGTCGCACCCCGGCATCGGGCAGCAAAGATTCCCGGCCGCCGACCCATCCGGCGGCCGGGAATCCCTCACGGACATCACCCAGCCCGAGGCGGACACGCCCTGCACCAGGAGCAGGCTAACCGCGCGTCTGAACCGCCTTTGGATTTTCGGAGGCGGTGCGCGGGCGACCGCCACTGGTGCGGGCCGGAAGTCGTGAGAGGGGCCTGCAAGAGGCCCGGCTAGGCCGAGGCCCAGCACAGAGGCATATTCTGAGTCTCATGCCTGAACGGCAGCCAAATGCCATGTGGCCGAAGCTGGGTGCGGAGCCGGGGCTCTGCGGAGCCTGCAGGCATGCGAAGCTCAACGAGACACGGCGAAGTACCACCTACCTCCGCTGCACGCGCGCCGAATGGGACGTCGCCCTTTCCCGTTACCCGCGTCTCCCGGTCACGCAGTGCGGAGGCTATGAGCGGCGCGAGGAGAAGCCCTAGCGCCGCGCGCGCCACCGGAGCCGCCTGAATGGTTCTGGCCACCCTGGACTGCCTATACGCGAGGGGGACCGGGGCGGTGCTGGCCGTTTGTGAGGTTCGCCTCGAGGACTTTGAGGGCATCGGGCATGTTGGCCCTACCAAAGCCAATGCGGACATGGCCCGGCTGGTCGTAGACCGAGCCTGGAAGAAGCAGGACACCGGCCGCGGCGAGCTGTTCGCAGTACCGGTTGAGGTCACCGATCCCGGTGACGCGGGGGAAGCCGATCGGGCTTGCCGTCGGGCGGATCCACGCAAAGGCTCCGGCGTGCCGCTCGAAGAAGCCGTCGAGGAGCGGCAGGTTGCGCCGAACGATCGCGAGGTTGCGGTCGAGGAGGACCGTAGCTCTTGGAGATGCTGCCGAGCGAAACGGCCCGCTCATACTGATCGCACGCGGCCGGCAGCCGGCCGGCCGGATCGTGCTCGAGTTCCCGGTAGACCTCGTCGCTGAATACCACCAGCCCGTGCGCGCGGGCGAGCCCGATGACATGCTCAAATACCGGCCGCGCCATAGGCGTGCCGGTGGGATTGTGTGGCTGGTTGAGGTAGAGCAGGCGTGTCGCCGGGCGGATCAGGCCCGCAAGCGCGTCGAGATCATGCGCCCAGCCGTCTTCGTACCGGCGCCTCCACTGGCTCACCTCAGCGCCGGTGCTGCGCGCGACCTGGAGTGCCGACTCATAGCAGGGCGTCTCGACGATCACGTGATCGCCGGGCCGGAGCAGGGCATGGTAGAGCAGGAAGATTCCCTCCTCGGCACATGAGGTGGCGACCACCTCCTCAGCGCTGGTCCGCTCGTACAGCGAGGCGATCGCCTGACGAAGCGCGGGCCCGCCTGGCGGCTCGGTGTATCCGCACCAGGTCTCCAGCAGCCGCTCATGCGCGTCCGGCTCAAGCTCAAGCAGTTCACCGATCGTGCACGACTCGCAGTCGCTGCTCGAAAGCATGAACCGCGTACTGTGCTCATACCGTGCGTAGAAACGCTCAATCCGGAACGGACTCAATTCCACAACGTCCAGTATCGCGCTCGCTTCCCCGCCCGGGCGGGCCGTGTCGCCTCAACGCGGACGGCCAGGTAAGCGGCCTGTTCATCCTGAACCCCGACGCCTGCTAGCGGATCGGGGCCGACCCCGCTGAACCAGGGCCGCGCGGGTACGTTGGCGTTATGCCTGATGAGCCGGTCTTTGACGTCATCACCGGGGGTCGTGATCCCGATCACGGCCGAGCGGTGCCCTGGCGGCTACTGGC
>JBAUAY010000378.1:0-2163 GCA_049676235.1 Streptosporangiaceae bacterium | reverse complement strand
GGTCGCCGAACAGCGCGTCGAGCGCCACGCCGGCCGCCAGCCCGGCGGCCAGCGGCCAGCGCGATCTCTTTGTTGGCTGAAGTGACGAGGCTAGCTTGGGTGACGGGGACACCCGGCTATTGTGCCCTTCGGGTCTAGGACCATCGGCGTACGCGGGGTGCGGCGGGCGGCCGATGCGCCGCAGCGGGAACGCGGGCAGGCTGGCGTTCATGAGAACATACGCGGAACTTCCCGGGCTGATGACGCTGATGACCGGGGACGAGAAGCACGGGCCGAGCGCGACATCGACGCTCGATGTGCTCTGGGTCCTGTACGACCAGGTGCTCCGGGTGTCGCCGGACACCGTCGACGACCCCGGCCGCGACCGGTTCCTGCTGTCCAAGGGGCACGGGCCGGCCGCCTACTACGCGGTGCTCGCGGCCAAGGGGTTCTTCCCTGAGGCGTGGCTGGCGGACTTCGGTTCGGCGTCCTCGCGGCTCGGTTACCATCCGGACCGCAACCTCATCCCCGGCGTGGAGATTGCCAGCGGATCGCTGGGACATGGCCTGCCGCTCGGGGTCGGCCTCGCGCACGGGCTGATCGCGCGCGGGCTGGCGGCGCCGCGGGTGTACGTGCTGGTGGGCGACGCGGAACTGGACGAGGGCAGCAACAGCGAGGCGATCGTGTACGCGGGCGCCGTGGGCCTGCCCAACCTCACCGTGGTGGCGGTGGACAACCGGTCCTCCTCCTACGGCTGGGGGCCGGGCGGGATCGAGGCGCACTTCGCGGTCAGCGGCTGGTCCGCGGTCCGCGTGTCCGGCCGCGACCATGCGGCGCTGGCTTCGGCGTTCCAGGTCACGTCGGCCGGAGCGGATTCGGGTGCGGCGGGCGGACCTCAGCTCGTCGTGGCCACTGTCGAGGACAAGGGGTGAGGAGATCATGACGGACATGCGGACGGCTTTCGCCGCCGAGGCTAGTGAGCTGCTCGACGAGGACCCGCTGACCGCCATCGTGCTGGCGGAGATCTCGGCCGACCTGTTCGCCAAGGCGGCGGCCAGGCACCCGGACCGGGTGCTCAACGTGGGCATCAGGGAGCAGCTGATGGTCAGCGTCGGCGGCGGGCTGGCGCTGGCCGGGCTGCGGCCGATCGTGCATACCTACGCGCCGTTCCTGGTCGAGCGGGCCTTCGAGCAGGTCAAGCTGGACCTCGGGCACCAGGGCGGGCACGCCGTGCTGGTCAGCATCGGGGCCTCGTACGACGCGGCCCGGGCCGGGCGGACGCACCAGGCGCCGGAAGACGTGGCGCTGATCGACAGCGTGCCCGGGTTCTCGGTGATCGTGCCGGGGCATCCGGCGGAAGTGCGCGGGCTGCTGCGCGGGGCGGTGGACGGGCTGGGTTCGGGCCCGGGTGGCGGCTCCGCTTACCTGCGGCTGTCCGCCGAGCGCAACCGGGAGGCGCGGCCGCTGTCGGCTTCGTTGCAGATGGTCCGTCCGGGACGGCGGGCGGTGGTGGTCGCGGTGGGGCCGATGCTCGACCCGGTGCTCGACGCGGTGGGCGACCTGGACGTGACCGTGGCGTACACGACCACGGTCCGGCCGTTCGACGCCGACGGGCTGCGGTCGCTGGAGGCTTCCTCGGGTGCTGTCGTGCTCGTCGAACCCTACCTGGCGGGAACGTCGGCGTTCGCGGTGTCTTCGGCGCTGGCTTCGCGGCCGCACCGGCTGCTGAGCCTGGGGGTCCAGCGCACCGAACTGCGGCGGTACGGGACGCCTGGCGACCATGCCAGGTGGCAAGGACTGGACGCGGCCGGGATCCGCCGCTCGGTGACCAGGTTCCTGGGTTTGACTTAGAGCGGCTGCACTCCGCGGGGTGAGGGTTTCCGGGTGTTTCTTTGATCGTCGTGTGCTGAGCATGTCGCGGCCACTGACCTGGTCATGCAACTGAACGCTCCCGACAGGCTTCATGGCCGATGCTCGGGTACGCTCTGGCACTTGGGCGTTACCTCGGGCCGCCGCCTTATTCCTGGCCGAGGTAACGGCCTCGCAGGGCGACACACTGCGACCTTCGTGTGGCCGTGGTGTGATCTTCGCCGTGCACAATTACTTCGGGCGCCCGTAGCTCAGCCGGACAGAGCAGCTGCCTTCTAAGCAGCGGGTCGCGGGTTCGAATCCTGCCGGGCGCGC
>JBAUAY010000377.1:0-8554 GCA_049676235.1 Streptosporangiaceae bacterium | reverse complement strand
GGCCGGTCACGGAAGGTGACCGCGAGCCGGGTGGCGGCCAGGGCCCCGTAGCGGACGGCAGGCGGGTTCAAGACGGACCGCGCGCAAAGGCCGGATCGATGGCACCCCGGTTAAGTACGGAGACCCGTCATGGTGGCTGGGATCAGCCCGGACGACCTAGGAGCAGAAGTTCTGGGCGAGCTGGGTCAGGACTGAGGCGACGGTGCTGGTGCCGGAGCGGCTGACCCATTCGATGTCGGCGTGAGCTCCTTCGCCTTCTGGTCCGTAGAGCACGGTGGGGATGCCTGCCGCGGCGAGGAAGGCCGAATCGGCCCAGTATGACATCGGGGCCACGCTCGTGCCGTGCCCCGCCGCGGCGACCAGTGCCTGGACAATGGCGGCGGTGGGGGGTGTCTCCATCGGGGGGCGGTGCAGGACGGTACGCGCGTTGACGGTGAGTCGTGGGTCGGCGGGCCGGCATCGTTCGATCAGGTCGGCGACGTCGGCCTCGACGTGTTCGAGGGTCTCTCCGGGGAGCGTTCGCCGTTCGACGGTGAACACGCAGCGGTCCGCGATGGTGGACTCGCCGGTACCGCCGCTGATCAGAGACGCGTGCAGGTTGCCTGGTCCGAGGAACGGGTGGGGCCGGCTGCGGAGCTGCCGGTCGAGGTGGTCGAAGGCGACCAGGTGATGGCCGGCGGCGAGGATGGCGTCGGCGCCGAGGTGGGGTCGTGAGCCGTGGGCGGCGACTCCGGCGACGGTGACTTCAGTCCAGACGAACCCGCGGTGGGCGGTGCCGACCTGCCGTTCGGTGGGTTCGGTCACCACGGCCCCATCGATGCTGACCGGGTCGAGGTGCGTGAGCACTTCTTGGATGCCGAGGCTGGCGAGTTCCTCGTCGGCGACTGCGGCCACGACGACCTCACCGTCGACCCCGGCGAGGGCCGCATCGCGGCAGGCGATGAGGGCCGCGGCGAGGCCGGCCTTCATGTCGTAGGCGCCGCGGGCGTAGAGCCGGTCGCCCTCGACGCGAGGCGTGAGGCCGTCGGGGGTGCCAGCCAGGCCGACGGTGTCGAGGTGACCACACAGCAGCAGTCGGCGACCGCCGTGGTCGCGGCCGCCGCGCAAGATGACGCTGGGCCGGCCGGTGGTGCCCTCGAGTACTTCCACGCGCAGCCCGGCGCTCCGCCCCCACCGCGCGACGGAGGCGGCTACCTGCGCCTCGCCGGCGCCGGCCGGATCGAGTCCGGGGTTGACCGAGTCGATGCGGACCAGGGCGTCGAGCAGGTCCAGGGCCGTCATGCTGGTAGCGGTCATGGCTGGTCTGCCAGGCGCAGGATCGCGTCGCGGTTGATGCGCACGGCGCGGGTCATCGGGTGTGTCCTTCCGTGCTGAGCAGAACGACGACGGAGTCCTCATCGAGGCCGAGGGCAGCCCGCCGGTCGGATTCGGTGAGAGTGGCCCAGGCTCCGGCCAGGGTGGCCGCCCCGCTAGGGCCCGAAGAGACGCCAAGCCGGTCGAGGTCCGCCACGGCGCGAAGTGCGTCCTGGTCGCTGACGGTGACAGCTGCGTCGCAACCTGCGCGCAGCACTGGCCACGCGGAGCTGGAAATGGTGCCGCAGTTAAGCCCGGCCATCACCGTCGCCGCGGTCGCCACTGTGGTGGCACGCGCGGAAGTCAGGCTGGCCAGGACGCAGGCCGCGGTGTCTGGTTCGACCGAGAGCACGCTCGGATGCGCGGCACTAGGGCGCCGGTAGTGCCGCACCACCGCCTCGGCCAGCGACCCGACCCCGACCGGGACCGCCACGAGGTCCGGCGCTCCGCCGAGCTGGGTGTCGACCTCGTCGAGCAACGTCTGGTAGCCCTGCACGATCCAGGCGGGTACCTGCTCGTAGCCGGCCCAGGCGGTGTCTTGGATGAGGGCGCGGTCGGGCTGATCGACGGCGAAGGCCGCGGCGCAACGAACCGCGTCGTCGTAGCCGCCGTCGACCCACACGACCTTCGCCCCTTCGTTCACGATGCGAGCGGCGGTCTCCGGGAGCATCACCACCGGAACGAACACGGTCGCTCCGACACCGAAATGAGCCGCCATCCGGGCGACCGCACGGCCGTGGTTGCCGTCGGTGGCGGTCACCAGCATGGCACCGGGGCGCCTTTGCAGCACCTGGCGGCAGGCCCAGGAGACACCTAGCACTTTGAACGCCGGCAGACCCAGCCGCGACGACTCATCCTTGACCAGCAGCCGGCCGATCCCCAGTTCGGTGGCGAGTTCGGGGACCGAGACCAGCGGAGTGGGCGAGTAGCCCGGCATCGACTGGTGAAAGGCGTGAGCCTCACCCGGCGAGGAGGGGCAGGTCCAGTCCCGGGCGGTCGGCAAGCTGTACCACGATGTCATGCGGTCCATTGTTCCGTCTCCGATTCATCAGGTCCAGCGGGGAAATCCGCACGGTATTATGAAGCAAGACTGATGATTTGAGGGGGCGCGATGCTCGACCTGCGACGCCTGCGGCTGCTTCGGGAGCTCGCCCGCCGCGGCACCATCGCCGCTGTGGCCGAGGCGCTGTCCTACAGCCCGTCCGCGGTGTCCCAGCAGCTCGCCGCGCTGGAGAAGGAGGCCGGGGTACGCCTCCTCGAGCCTGTCGGCCGCCGGGTCCGGCTCACCGCCCAAGCCGCCCTCCTCGTCGCGCACACCGAGGTGCTGCTCGAGGAAATGGAACGAGCCGAAGCTGCACTGGCCCGGTCCCTGAACGACACGGTTGGCACGCTGCGCATCGCCGCCTTCCAGACCGCCGTCCTCGCTCTCGTTCCGCACGCGCTCAGCCAGCTCGAGCGGCAACACCCCTCGCTGCGCGTCGAGGTCACCGAGCTCGAGCCCGAAGTCGCCCTTCCCGCCCTGGTCACCGGCGAGTTCGACCTCGTCCTCGGCGAGGAGTACCCCGGACACCCGCTGCCCCGGCCCCGTGAGACCGAGCGTCACGACCTGCTCACCGACGAACTCCGGCTCATCACCCCGACTGGATGGAGCGAGCGGTCACTGCGCAGCCTCGCATCGCGTCCCTTCGTGATGGAACCCGTCGGCACCACCGCCCGGGAATGGGCGACGGCGGCATGCCGGCAAGCGGGGTTCGAGCCCGACGCGCGCTACACCACCACCGACCTGCAGATCCACCTGCGACTCGTCGAGAGCGGCCTCGCGGCCGCTTTGCTCCCCGACTTGTCAGGCGCCGGTGACCGTCACGACGTGGTAGCACACCGGCTCCAAGGTCGTCCGAGGCGACAGATCTTTACCACCGTAAGGAGTGGAGCAGCGCGCCATCCCAAAGTCCAAGCGTTCACGACCGCCCTCAAGACTCACGGGCCCCGGCCTGACTCAGGGCGGGCCTGAGCAGGGGCTTGTCCTTCCCGGTCATACCGGAAAGCCCTCAGACCACTAGGCGCCGAAAGAGGCGGCTATGTACCTGACGGCCGGGGCGCGTGCCAGGGCCAGGTGCCGCTGCGCACGGGGATGCAGGTGACCATGGATGACGACCTGATCATCTGGCTCACCAAGGATCTCATCACCTGACAAGTCGAATACCGCACCTCATCGCGGCATCAGCGCGTTTCCGCGGAAGCGTTTGTGAAATTCTGCCGTGCCTGTCGTGGCCGGGAAGGTGACGAGTTTCTGGGTGACGCCGGGCATGCGCCCGCTGGTGTGGTGAGCTCCTACCTGGATGACGGCGATGATGACCTGGCCGCCGGCGCTGATCAGGACCTGGCACGATCATCCGGTTCTGGCCGTTGCCGTCCCGCCCGGCGACCGGCCTCACTCGCCGCCGGTCAGCGCGGCGAGCACGTCGGGGAAGATGGCGTCGGCCCGGGCGTCCAGCTCGTCGTCGGTCAGCAGCTGGACCGGATGGGGAATGTAGACCATGCGGGCGCCCGGCATGCCGAGCCGGCGTGCCTGCTCGATGGCTTCGTCGGCGAACGGTGCCGTCGCGATGCCGACCGCCGGGATGCCCCGGCGCTCCAGGTGAACCAGGTCATGCAAACTGCACGACGTGCATGAGCCTCAATCGGCGAGGGCCTCCACGACCAGGTCGGCCTGTCCTGCGATGTCGCCGATCAGCGCGAGGGCGGCCGGCTTGGAGAAGATTTCCTTCGTGGTGCGCGCTGTGGCCGCGCCCGCCGCCTGCAGCAGCGTCTCGATCCGGTCGAGGAACTCGGCGCCGCGGTTCTTCCTGATATCGAGCAGCACCACCCGGCGCCCGGTGATGCTGACCGGACGCGGCGCGAGCGGCTCGGCCGCCCGGACGCGCTCGTCGAACGGGCTCACGTAGTCAGCGGCCACGGTGATCCGACCTCCCGGGATACGATCTGGGATCCCATGCCGGTGCATGGGCCCAGAACTGCAGAGTAACGCCCGGCCTCGCCGCCGGCCACTATCAGGACGATGGCCTCTGGCGACGCCCACTTGGACACCTGGGCGGCCGGGTCGGCGGCGTGGACGAAGGGGGTCGTCTCGCCACGGCGCAGCTCGGCGGCGGGCTTGTGCACCGCGTCGAACATGAAGCGGCGCAGCTGCTGTTTGGTCCATCCGGCGGCGCGGAACATCTCAGCGTGCTCGGGGCAGATCACGAACACCGACGGCTCCTCCAGCGGCCACCAGTTGGTGCTCCAGGCGCTGGCCGCTGCCCACGCGAGGACCCAGGCGAGATCCTCGGGGGTGCGGCTGCGGTGGTCGGAGATCGACAGCGGCGCGTCGCTGCCGATCAGCGTGACGACCGACTGGCCGGGCCGGAAACCGCGCTCGACGTGCAGCGGCTCCCAGGGGCTCACTTCCTCGTCCTCGGCGATGCAGAACCCGACCTTCCCCATCTGCCCCTGGGTCGCCCGGTCCAGCTTGCCGGGCGTCCCTCCGCCGGTGAGAGTGACGAGCAGCCGCAGCGCCCGGCCGATGGTGAGGTTCGCCCGGAATCCCGGGCCGAGCGCCCCCATGCCGCTGTTCAGGCCGATCCTCTCCCGCACCGGCCCGTTCACCACCACCAGCTGCCCGGCCGGCTGGGTGGTCACCGCCTGGCCGTGGAGGTTGAACGCGGGATCGAGCGCGGCCTGGGCGGCCGCGACCACAACCGGGAAGTAGGCCGGCCGGCAGCCGGCCAGCACCGCGCAGGCCGCGACCCGCTCTAGCGTCGCCTCGCCCATGTCGGGCGGGACGGGGCCGAGGGAAACCCGGCCGTCGCAGCCGCCGAGCATCGCCTCGACCCGGTCCGGGGTCGGCGGGACGACCGGCAGGCCGTCGGTCCAGCCGCGCTCGAACATCTCCTCGACGTCGTCGGTGCCGTCGGGGGCCGAGATCGCGGCCGCCAGCTCCGGGTCGATCGCGGCCTTGGACGAGCATCCGGGCTTAAGCAGCGGCTCGGCGGCCTCCGGGATCGCGAGCTCGGCGCCGAGGAGCGCTCCCGCCCGCCCGATGAGAGCCACCAGGGCCGCGTGGTCCCAGCCGGTCACGGTGCCTGCGATCGTCCCGGCGCGGTCGACGAGGACCGCCGTCGGCACCGAGATGAGCCGGTAGGCACGCGACGTCAGGTACGGCGGGTCCTCGGCGGCCACCCCTGCCTGCCAGCCGAGACGGCGCGCCACCCGGACGGCGACCTCGAGCGGGTCCTCGAACACGGCGGTGGCGGTGAGCCCGGCCTCCTGCCAGGCCTCGCACAACGGGCCGAGCCTGCGCAGGGCCATCGCGGAGGTGGGGCATTCCTCAGAGACGAACAGCAGCAGCGCAGCGCCGCCCGCAGACAGGCCCGCAACGGTCACCTCGGCAGGGCCGAGCCCGCGGACCGACAGAGCCGGCGCGCGCAGCGCCGCGCCGACCCGGCTGAGGTCGTTTCCGGTCATATACCTGCGCTACCACAGCCGCCACGGTCTGCGGAAGGGCGCAGCCGCGGCGTTATCTCCTTCCCCCGCGCGAATGTCATGAGCTGGCACCGTTCGGCCGTTGGCGTTCTGTGCGACCCCGGCCCGGGGTCGGCAGGGGTGGGGGGACCGCTTTGCCTGGAAGGATGGCTGCCGTGTACCCGTCCACTAAGCCATACGACTCCGGCCACCTCGACGTGGGCGACGGTCACGCCGTGTACTGGGAGGTCGTCGGCTCGCCTGACTGTCTCCCGGCGATCTGGTTGCACGGCGGCCCGGGCGCGCCGGCCTCCCCCAGCAGCCGGCGGAACTTCGATCCCGCCCGCTACCGGGCGGTCATCTTCGACCAGCGAGGGTGCGGGCGCAGCCGTCCCCTGGCCAGCGACGCCGGCGCAGACCTGTCGACCAACACCACCGACCACCTGGTCGCTGACATGGAGCGCCTGCGCTCACACCTCGGCATCGGCGGATGGGTCGTGGTCGGGGGCTCCTGGGGCGTAACGCTCGCCCTGGTCTACGCGCAGCGTCACCCGGAACGGGTCCTTGGCATGGTGCTGGCGGCAGTGACGTCAGGGCGGTGGAAGGAGACGCAGTGGATGACCCGGGACATGGGCCGAGTGTTCCCCCGTCAGTGGGACCGCTTCACAGAACTGCTGCCCGGAGCCGAGCGAGGCGGCGATCTTGCTGCCGCCTACGCCCGGCTTCTCGCCAGCCCGGATCAGGCGGTGCGTGAGGAGGCTGCCCGGCGCTGGTGCGAGTGGGAGGACACCCACATGTCCCTCGCGCCCGGCTACGAGCCGCACCTCAGTGTGCGGGAGTTGTCCTGGCAGATGGTCTTCGCCCGACTGGTGACGCACTACTGGGGACACGGCTGCTTCCTGGCCGACAACGAGGTGCTCGCCAACATGGCCAGGATCGCGCACATCCCCGCCACGCTGATTCACGGCCTCCACGACGTCTCCGGCCCGCTCGACACTGCGTGGGAGCTGCACAAGGCATGGCCGGCGAGCCGCCTAGTCGTCGTCGACGACGCCGGTCACTTCGGCGGAAGCATGGGCGAGCAGTTCACCGCAGGGATCGACGCCATGGCCGCCCAACTGCACCCCGCATAGAGCCACTCAAGGGCACCCGATCGAATACGGGCGACTCCATCGAGGGCGTCCGTGTGGATGGCCGCACGTAGATCGTTCTGTTCTGGAGGTCTGACTGTGCACTGTGACCGGCTTTTGCCGGTACTGGCCGCCGAACGGTCAGCCTAGGATCGCCGGTTGCCAAGGTGACGCGATCAGTCTGACCGCTGCGTTCCCCGGTGCCGGCCGTGACCCGACGTCCGGCTATCGGGCGACGCGTGCAGCTACCCCCGTCTTTAGCCGTATCGAACCGGGAGGTCGAGGTGGGAGCCACTGCCGAGTTCGAGGGTGAAGGTCTCCTCCGCCGGGCCGTACCTGGTGAAGCAGGAGGCATCATGGCCGGCCATAGCGACCCTGACCCGGTGGCCGGCCGGGACAACGGCGGAGACGGGCAGGAGTTGCACGGTCAGGCCCATAGGTCTCCCGGGTACCACGCGAAGGGCCTCTGACCGGGCGAAGGTTCGTGGTACCCCCAGGCGCATCGGTTCAGCGGGGCCGGTTGTCCTGCGGTGCACGAAGCGCAGGCAGCCCTCGGTCAGGTAGCTGACGTCGCCGTCGGGATCGACGTCTTCGAGGTAGACGTAGACTGCGCCGTCGGTGCCGGATGTGGCCAGGCGCATCGTCACGACCGGGAACCCAAGGACATGGACATCAGCGGGCAACGGCCCGCTGGTGAAGGTGAGCAGCGAATCATCGGCATGCCTGCGGTCGGGGTAGGCGGGCGCCCTGCCCAAGTCGATGGCCAGCCACCTGTTCGTGGCCCCGGTGCCGGCCGTGACGTCTACGCGGTGGGTCACGGTCCCGGCCGGGCCCGCCTCCCGCGTCAGGCCGGCCATCGGACCGAGGTACCACCGCTGCGTTCCAGCACCCGCGGGCGGCCAGGAAGTGACGGCCTGCCATGCGCCTGTGCCCAGGGTGCCGAATGTCAGGGTGCCCGGTCCCCCGGGCTTGCCGTTTCGCTCCAGGTAGCTGGCGAAGAACTCAACGAGGCGGCGGTCCTGGCTTGCCGGGCTCAGCGGGTCGTGCTCCGCGGCGCCGGACCGTCGCAGGGTGTCGGCGAAGCTGCCGCCGCCGTGGCCCCAGGGCCCGATCTCGACCTGCTGATGGCTAGCCCGGGTCACAAACCTTGCCAGCGCCCCCGCCGCGAAGCCGCCGTCGAGCCAGCCAGCGCGCACCAGCATCGGAACGCCCGAGGATGCGATCGCCCGCCCGGAAGCGGCGGGCGCTGTGGCCTCCCAGTCAAGGCCGGCGACCCGGTCATCACGGAACGGCACCCGGCCCATCAGCAGGTGCACATCGGTGTTCGGCTGATGCTCGCCGATAGCGGCGTCGAGCAAGGACGGCCCGTCCGGCCCGTCTACCGGCTTTACCGGCGACGGCAGCGCGATCGTCTCCGCTGGCTGCCCGGTGATGGCCGCGAGCCGCTCCAGCGCGCCGGTGACGCCGTCCTTGAGCTGGCTTTCATACATCCACCGCGCGTACCGGCCACCGGTGCCGCACCCGCCCGGATAGAACAGCTCGCGGTAGGGGTCATGCGGGCTGAACAGCGC
>JBAUAY010000376.1:0-6083 GCA_049676235.1 Streptosporangiaceae bacterium | reverse complement strand
GCCCGCGCCCTGTGCCGGGTCGGCGAGCGGTTCGCCTGGCCCGCGGTGGCCCAGGCGACCGTCGAGCAGTACCTGGCCGCCGTGGAAGGACCACCCTCGTGCTGACCGTCGATTTCCGCCGGTTCCCCGTCCGGCCCGGCCACCGCGTGCTCGACCTGGGCTGCGGCGGCGGCCGGCACGCGTTCGAGCTGTACCGCCAGGGCGCGAACGTGGTCGCGTTCGACCTTGACCCGGCCGAGCTTGCCCCGGTGACTTCGATGTTCGCCGCGATGCAGGTGGCGGGCGAAGCCAGCCCGCAGGCCGATGCGACCGCCATCTCGGGGGACGCTACCGCCATGCCGTTCGGCGACGGCACGTTCGACCGGGTGATCGCGGCTGAGGTCCTCGAGCACGTCCTGGACGATCAGCGGGCGATGAACGAGCTCGCCCGCGTACTGCGGCCGGGCGGGCTGGCCGCCATCACGGTGCCGAGCTGGCTGCCGGAACGGATCTGCTGGGCGTTGTCCACTGAGTATCACCAGGTGCCCGGGGGGCATGTGCGCATCTACACACGGGTCGAGCTGGAGGCCAAGCTAGCCAGGGCCGGGCTGCGGGCCGTCTGGCATCACCACGCGCACGGGCTGCACTCCCCCTACTGGTGGCTGAAGTGCGCTGTCGGCGTGCACGACGACAAGCACCGGCTGACCAGTGCGTATCACCGCCTGTTGGTCTGGGACATCATGCACAAGCCGGCCGTCACCCGGCTCGCCGACCGCGCGCTGAACCCGCTCATCGGAAAGAGCCTGGTGGTGTACGCGGTCAAGCTGGGGCAGCCGAATGGCTGACGGGCAGCTGGACCGGGCCGGGGTACTCGCGACGGGTGAGTCCATTGCCCGGATGCAGGAACGTTCGGGGGCGATCGCGTGGCCGGACGGGCACGTCGACGCCTGGGATCACGTCGAGTGCGCGATGGCCCTGAGCGCCTGCGGGCTGCGCGAGCCGGCCAGGCGGGCCTACCGATGGCTACGCGAGACCCAGCGCGCCGACGGGTCCTGGCCCCGGTCCGTGGTGGACGGCCGGGTGACCGACCCGGCGGCGGAAAGCCACCACGCCGCTTACGTCGCCGTCGGCGCCTGGCACGAGTACCTGGTGACCGGTGACGAGCGGCACGCCCTGGTGATGTGGCCGACCGTCCGCCGCGCGGTGGAATGGACACTCGCGCTGCGCACGCCGCGCGGCGAGGTCCAGTGGGAGCGCGATGCCGCGGGCCGGCCGGGGACGTACGCGCTGCTTTCCGGCTGCTCGAGCATCCACCAGAGCCTGCGCTGCGCGATCGCGCTGGCCAAGCTGGCCGACGACCCAAGGCCCGACTGGGAGCTCGCGGCGGACCAGCTCGGTCACCTGGTGGCCCGCCATCCGGAGGCGTTCGCGGATAAGAGCCGGTTCGCCATGGACTGGTATTACCCGGTGCTCGGCGGCGCGCTCCGTGGCGCGGACGCGGCCAGCCGGCTGGCGTCGGCCTGGGACACGTTCGTGGTGCCCGGCCTGGGCGTCCGCTGCGTGAGCGACCAGCCGTGGGTCACCGCGGCCGAGACCTGCGAGCTCGTCATCGCCCTGGATGCCTGCGGGATGCGCTCGCAGGCCCTGGAGGTGTTCGCGAGCGTCCAGCACCTGCGTCACCGCGACGGCTCTTACTGGACCGGCTGGCAGTTCGACAACCAGGCTCCGTTCCCGAGGGAGCGGTCGAGCTGGACCGCGGCCGCGGTAGTCCTGGCGGCCGACGCGCTGGCGGCCGTCAGCGGCGGCGCGGGGATCTTCAGGGACGCGGGCCAGCCATCAGCCGATCCCGTCGCCGGTCCGCTCTAGCAGGCGGAGCGACCCTTCCCGGCCGGCTTCGGTGAACGCGCCGGATCTCAGCGCCCGCTGGTAAATCAGGTACGGTGCCTGGCCGCCCTCAGCGGGGTCAGCGAACACGTCGTGGATGGCCAGCACGCCGCCGGGCGCGACCCACGGTGCCCAGCCCTCGTAGTCGGCCGCCGCCGCCGCCTCGGTGTGTCCGCCGTCGATGAACAGCATGCCGAGCGGCGTGCGCCAGACCCTGGCCACCTCGGCAGACCGGCCCACCACGACGACCACGCGGTCCTCAAGCCCGGCCGCGGCCAGCGTGGCCCGCAGCCTCGGCAGGGTATCGAGGCGGCCGGTCCCGGGGTCCACCAGCCGCGGATCGTGGTACTCCCAGCCCGGCTGGTGCTCTTCCGAGCCGCGGTGGTGGTCGACGGTGACGACCAGCTGGCCGGCCTGGCGGGCCGCGGCGGCCAGGTAGATCGTGGACTTGCCGCAATAGCTGCCGATCTCGAGCACCGGCCCGCCCGGGGCGTAGCGCGCGGCGGCGTCGAACAGGGCGAGGCCCTCGGCGGTCGGCATGAAGCCCGTGGCCGCCTCGGCCGCCCTCAGCAGATCAGCATTCATCTCGCTCATCAGAATCACGCCCTCAGGCTCTGGCCAGCCGGGAAAGGCGAGCCAGCGCCTCGGCCAGCACCTCGGGCCGTTTGCAGAAGGCGAAACGGACGTGGCTGCGGGCCAGTTCCTTGTGGTCGTAGAAGACGGCGGAGGGGATGGCGACCACGCCCACGCGATCGGGCAGGGTCCGGCAGAACTCGATGCCGTCCTGCTCGCCTAGCCTGCCGATGTCGGTGGTGACGAAATACGTGCCCTGCGGCTCGAACACCTCGAAGCCGATGTCACGTAGGCCCGGCAGGAACAGGTCACGCTGGGCCTGCAGGTCATCGCGGAGCCTGGCGTAGTACTCGTCGGGCAGGGCGAGCGCCTCGGCCACCGCGTACTGGAACGGGCCGCCGCTGACGAAAGTGAGGAACTGCTTGGCCGTCTTTACTGCGGTCACCAGCTCGGGCGCCGCCTTGACCCAGCCGATCTTCCAGCCGGTGAACGAGAACGTCTTGCCCGCCGAGCTGACCGACACGGTCCGCTCGCGCATGCCGGGGAACCCGGCGATCGGCAGGTGCTCGCCGTCGAAGACCAGGTGCTCGTAGACCTCGTCGCTGACCACGAGCAGGTGGCGCTCGACAGCCAGGTTGGCGATCGCGGCGAGCTCGTCCCGGGTGAAGACCGAACCGGTCGGGTTGTGCGGCGTGTTGAGCAGGATGAGCCTGGTGCGGCCGGTTACCGCCTGGGCCAGTTCGTCCAGGTCGGGGCGGAAAAACGGCGGGCGCAGCGTGACCGGGACACGGACGCCGCCCGCCATGGCGATGTTCGCGGCGTAGGAGTCGTAGTAGGGCTCGAACGCGATCACCTCGTCGCCCGGCTCGACCAGCGCGAGCATGGTGGCGGCGATCGCCTCGGTGGCGCCCGCGGTGACCAGCACCTCGTCGTCCGGGTCGTAACGCAGCCGCCAGAACCGCTCGTCGTGCGCGGCGATGGCCCGGCGCAGTTCCGGTATGCCCGGACCGGGCGGGTACTGGTTGCCGCGGCCCTCGAGGATGGCGTCGGCGGCGGCCTGGGCCACCGCCGGCGGCCCGTCCCGGTCGGGGAAGCCCTGGCCCAGGTTGATGGATCCGGTCGCGACGGCGCGCGCGGACATCTCGGCGAATATCGTCGTCCCCAGGCCCTGGAGGCGCCGGTTAAGCAGTGGTCGGCTCACCCGCACATGGAATCATGTCGCGGCCGGTTAGGCTGCGGATATGCGAGTCGCACTGTGCCAGATCCCGGTCAGCTCACGACCTGACGTCAACTCCGGGCGGGTCCGGACCGCCCTGGGCGAGGCCGCCGACCGGGGCGCTGACCTCGCGGTGTTCCCGGAGGCGACCCAGATCAGGTTCGGCTCGGACTTGCGCGCCGCGGCCGAGCCGCTGGACGGACCGTTCTGCTCCGGGCTGGCGGCCGCGGCGAAGCAGACCGGGGTCGCGCTCGTCGCGGGGGTCTTCGAGCCCGCCCCGGACGGCCGGGTGTACAACACCGCGGTGGCCTACAACGCAACCGGCGAGCTGGTCGCTTCCTACCGCAAGCTGCACCTGTTCGACGCGTTCGGGCAGCGTGAGTCCGACCAGGTCGCGCCGGGGGCCGCTCCGGTCATCTGCACGCTCGCCGGAGTGCGCACGGGCCTGGCGATCTGCTACGACGTGCGGTTCGGCGAGCTGTCTTGCGCGCTGGCGGTCGCCGGGGCCGAACTGCTCGTGCTGCCCGCCGCCTGGGCCGCCGGGCTGTTCAAGGAGGAGCACTGGGTCACGCTGGTGCGGGCGCGCGCCATCGAGAACACCATGTGGGTCGTGGCCGTGGGGCAGGTTCCCGACCCAGACGAGCCGCCCACCCGGGCCGCGACCGGAATCGGGCGCAGCATGCTCGTCGACCCGCTCGGCGTGGTCCGGGCCGACCTCGGGCCCGCGCCATCGGTGGCGGTCGCCGAAGTCGATGCCGACCTGATCGGGACCGTCCGGGCCAGCCTGCCCAGCTTGGGTAACCGCCGGGACGACGTGTTCGGCAGGCCAATAACCGTTACCTGATCGGGGACTGCCAGAAGACGGGTTCCTCGCCGGCCGACGAGGCGGTGAAGCCGACGCCGGCCAGCGTGCTGCCGGACACGGTAAGGCCGGTGATGGCCTGGATGCCCGACCCGGTCAGGCCCTGTCCGGTGGGCTCGGCCGCGCGCCACGCCGACCCGTTCGGCGACGTCCACACCACCACGTCCTGATGGCCCGCGGTGCGGCCGTAGGTCCCGGTGGCGGTGAAGTTGCCGTCGGCCGCGGCCAGGGCCGTGACCGACGTCAGGCCGGCGGGAACCGGCAGCGCCGACTCGATCCAGCTGGCGCCGCCGTCGGACGAACTGGCCGCGAAGGGCACCGGAACACCCGTCGTGGTGAGCGCGGTGCCAACGGCCGCCACGATGCGGCCGGTGCTCGCGACGTGCTGCAGCACGGCCCGGGTGCAGCCGACCGGCAGGGGCAGGTCGGCCTGGCGCCAGCTGCGGCCGTCCGCCGAGGTCCAGGCCGACGGCTGGTCGCCGTGCGAGCCCACCGCGACGAAGCCGGCCGAGATGGCCGCCACCGCCGTCATCTGGCTGGCCCCCGATCCATCCAGCGCGCCCGCCGTCCCAGCCGAGGATGCCGTCCCAGCCGAGGATGCCGTCCCGGCGCGCTGCCAGCCGGTCAGGCCCGCCGACCACCAGGCCGCGGCGACGACCTGGCCGCCGCGGACCTGCCTGAGGTTCTGATAGCCGACGATGACATAGCCGTGGCCGTCCGCGGCTGCCTGCCCAGTGAACAGGCCGGGCGCGCCGAAGACGCGCTCACCGTCGGCCGCTTGCCAGCTGGTGCCGTTAGCCGAGACGATGACGACCGGATGCTCGGGGGCGCTGGCGGTGACGCCGCCCACGGCGAGCCATCCCGTGGGGCCGTGCGTCACGCTGGTCAGCTGCTGCGACCCAGGCCGGGTGAGCACCCGCGGGGTGCTGCCCGTGGCACGGGTCCAGGAGCTGCCGCCGTCGACCGAGGTCCACGCGGCGGGAAAGCCGTTGGCACTGCCCACCGCGACCTGCATGCTGGGCTGCGCGGCCAGGTCGTTGACGGCCAGCTGCGGGTCGACGGCGCCCGGGATCTTCGCGATATCCACCTGATCCGCGGCATGGGTCCCAGCCAAGGTAATCACCGGCTGGTGGCTGTCCGGGCCCGCGCGGGTGCCCGTCGTGACCACAGTGCCGTCCGGGGCCAGCGTCACGCCTGAGACCTTTTGCGACGCGGACGTGCCGAAGGGACGGGTCTGGTGCCAAGCCCGGCCGTTCGCGGAGACGAACGCGGTCAGCGTCCGGCCCGACCCACCTACCCCACCTTGCCTGCCTACCCCACCTTCAACGCCGGTGACCGTGGCACCGTGCGGGCCGCCGTTCGCCAGGCCGGCGGCAAACCCGCTGGCCGCGCCGAGGGTGGCGGTGAACGTCCAGGCCACGCCGTTCGGCGAATAATAGGCGTCGACGGCCGACCGCTTGGCTACGGTGGCCGGCCGCAGCAGGACGAACCCTTGGCCGGCCGTGGCTACCCCGGCCACCTGCGGCTGCGCGCCGGGTCCGGGGGGCGCCTGGGCCGACCCGGCGGCCG
>JBAUAY010000375.1:0-2871 GCA_049676235.1 Streptosporangiaceae bacterium | reverse complement strand
GCCATTGGGTGGCCGGCGGGTAGGACCGCGACGCGGGGTTCGGTCAGCAGCAGTTCGGTGTCCAGGCCGCGCTGGTCGAACGGGGCGCGCAGGATCGCGACGTCGGCGGCGCCGCCGCGGACCGCGGCGGCGGGTCCGCCCGGGTGGCCGAACAGGAGGTGCACCTGCGGCATCCGCGGATCCTGCGCGTATGCCTGCATGATCTTCTTGAGCAGGTCGGTGCTTGTGCCCGACTTGACGGCGACGGTGAGGCGGTCGGCCTGGGTGCCTTTCCGGCGGGCGCGCTGGATCGCGGCACCGACTCCTTCGACCGCGATCCGCCCCTGCTCGAGCAGCACGGCGCCGGCCGGGGTCAGGGTAACCCGGCGGCTGGTGCGCTCGAGCAGCCGCACGCCGAGTTTGCGCTCAAGCTTGCCGATGGCTGCCGAGAGCGGCGGCTGGGCCATGCCCAGACGCGCCGCGGCCCGGGTGAAGTTCAGCTCCTCGGCGACCGCGATGAAGTAGCGGAGCTCACGCAGCTCGATCTCATCCATACGCGCAGTGTATGGAACGACAGTCAACGCGTCCTTCTGTCTGAGTCGGCAGGCGGCTGTACTGGTTCTCGACGATTTCTCGACGATTTGAGGAGAAGGGAGTCGCGATGGCCATCGAGAATCGGCTAGCTGGCCAGGTGGCGCTGGTCACGGGGGGCAGCCGCGGGATAGGGGCGGAGATCGTGCGCCGGCTGGCGGCGGAAGGAGCCGACGTCGGGTTCACCTACCACACGGGTAAGGACGAGGCCCAGCAGGTGGCCACCCAGGTACGCGGGTTTGGCCGCCGGGCGCTGACTATCCAGGCGGACCTGGCGGAGCCGACGGCGGCCGCCGCGGTGGTGGATGCCGTGGTGGGTGAGTTCGGCCGGGTGGACATCCTGGTCAACAACGCCGGAATCACCCACTGGGGCGCGCTGGCGCAGACCTCGCTGGAGGATTTCGACCGTCTCGTGGCCGTCAACGCTCGCGCCCCGTTCCTGATGATGCAGGCGGCGGCGGACAAACTGGCCGACGGCGGGCGGGTGGTGAACATATCCTCCGGCGTTACGAGTACGGCGTTGGCCGGCATCGCGCTCTACTCGGGCGTAAAAGCCTTCCTCGACCAGGTCACCAAAGTCGCCGCGATGGAATTCGCCGCCCGCGGGATCACGGTCAACGCGGTGGGCCCTGGCAGCACCGCCACCGGCCCGTTCGCGCACCTGACGGCCGCGCAGCGGGCAGAGGCGGGCGTCGCGTTCGCCCTCGGCCGGATCGGGGAGCCCGCGGACACGGCCGGTCTGGTCGCCTTCCTCGCCTCCGCCGACGCCGTTTTCGTCACCGGCCAGATCATCTACAACGCCGGCGGGCAGCGCGGCCCCATCCGGGTCGGATGAGCGTGGTGTAACCCGTCAGCTTGTCGATCCACGTGATGAATTCCGGTGCGTCTTCGTTGTCGCCGTGTCCGCCGTTCGCTGGCTGGTTGTCGCCGTGTCCGCCGTTTACTGGCTGGTTGTCGCCGTGTCCGCCGTTTGCCAGATGACCGCCCTGAGGTCAGGTGGCCAGCTGCGGTGTGAACGCCGTCCAGGTCCGGCCGGAGTCGGTGGTCTGGTACATGGCGGGTGGTGACGACCCTTGCGCGTCGGCACCGGCGGCCCAGGCGAACCCGGTCCGCGCACTGACGAAGTCAAAACTGGTCCCGAGCTGGGTGAAGGAGCGGCCCTGCGGCACGGCCGTCCAGGTTTGGCCGCCGTCGGCCGTGGTGTAGAACACGTGCCCGATGGCTCCCTGCGGACCGGCCGAGACGAGCATGCCGCTGAGCGGACTGAAGAACTGGACCCGCGGGTCCTCCCCGGCACCTGACGGCAGCGGCTCACTTCGCCAGGTCGCGCCGAGATCCTGGCTGACCAGGAAATACGGTGCCTCGGGCGCACGGTCGATGACCAGGAACGCGGTCTGGCCGACGAACTGCGGACCGGATACCTGACAACCATCGCCGCAGGAGCTGACCGGGACCGGCAGCGCCTGCGGCGCCCAGTGCGTTCCGCCGTCGCGGCTGACCAAAAGCGCGCCGGACAGGAGGTTACAAGCGTTGCTTATGTAGCCGACGGACGCCGTGGCGAACGCCAGGGCCGCCTTGTCGCAGCCGGCTGGCAGGCCAGCGCTTTCGGTCCCGGCCTTCGGGGTCCGGGCGGCAAGGGACCAGCGAAGTCCCGCGTCACCGGTCCGGTACAGCTGGACGGGTTCCTGCCCCATCGCGACGCCGGCCGCCATCAGGAGCCAGCCGTGTTCCGGTCCAGCGAAACTGAGGAACACGGTGTAGCCGGAAACCTTCAGCGGCGCTGAGGTGGTCCAGGTCCGCCCACCGTTGACCGTCCCGAACACGTCCGTAAGATGCGTCGGCGAGCCGTCCGTGGCCGCGGCGGTCACCGCCAGCCAGGCGCGATCGTCATCGAACGCTTGCAACACGACCGTCGCCCCGGGCGTCGCCAGCAGCGCGCCTGCGGCCTGGGGTGTGACGGAGGTCCAGGTGCGCGCGCCATCCGTCGTGCGGGCGGGCGCCAGATAACCGTCATTGGCTACGGCGGGATTCCGCGTCCAGCGGAGGGCCCACCCGGTACTGGGCGAGGTCATCTGCAGCGAATCCAGCCACATCGGGGCCGTGGACTGCGGCCCGGACGCTGCGGGCTGCCCGGACGCTGTCGGCTGCCCGGATGATGCTGCCTGCTGCTCGGATGACGCTGGCGACCCGGACGCGGCCGACTGCCCGGCTGATGCTGCCTGCTGCTCGGATGACGCTGGCGACCCGGACGCTGCGGGCAACTGGGCAGCTGACTGGCTGCGCGTGGACACAGTGCCGCAG
>JBAUAY010000374.1:0-3615 GCA_049676235.1 Streptosporangiaceae bacterium | reverse complement strand
CCCGGGCGACTCCGGCACCGCGCTCTAGCGCCGTACCGGGGACGACTGGACTAGGTCGGCCAGCCCGGGGACTCGGTGTCTGCCAGGTTTTAGCCGGCCGCCGCCTCGCTGGACGTCATGCCGGCGGATAGGCGGCTAGCTGACAGCCACCTCACGAGTCCACTGTCTATGCATGCTGTTGGACCACCTCCTTTCCCGCGTACCTCGCACGTTAGCCGTGAGGCGGGCAGACAGGCAAGAGGATTTCGCCGTGCACCCGATCACACTGGCCGAACTAGTATGAGCCCATGGACCGGGAGGTACCGTCCCCAAGTCTGGTCGTGCGCGGCTGGGATGAGCAGCTGCGAGCCCGCGGCTACCGGGTGACGCCGCAGCGCCAGCTCGTCCTGGAGGCGGTGGCGCGGCTCGATCACGCGACCCCGGAGGAGATCGGCACCCAGGTCCAGCAGACCGCGCGTGGCGTCAACATCTCCACCATCTACCGCACGCTCGAACTGCTCGAGCAGATCGGCATGGTCACCCACACCCACCTCGGGCACGGGGCGCCCACCTACCACCTGGCCACCGACGCCGACCACGTGCACCTGGTCTGCCGTGACTGCGGCCGGGTCACCGAGATCGGCCCGGACGCGATCCGCCCGCTGATCACTGCCCTCGACGAGCGTCACGGCTTCGAGACCGACGTGGGACACTTGACCGTCTTCGGCCGCTGTGCCGACTGCCGAGCCCCCGCGAGCCAAAGCAGCGCGGCTCCGCCTGGACTGAGGAGCGAGGAACGAACGACGAGGGAAGGCGGGGCCTTGTGAGCGCCGCGGAAGCGAGCGGGGAAAACAGAGCAAGCGAGCTGCTAGCACTGCCGGGCGCGGTGGAGGCCAGCTGGCCAGACGAGGGCGTCGCCTCGCACTACGGCGACCCGATGCGCGAGCAGCGCGCGGCCGAACAGTCCGCGGGATTCGTCGACCGCTCCAACCGCGGCGTGCTGCGGATCACCGGCCCGGACCGGCTGAGCTGGCTGCACAGCCTGACCACACAGCATCTGGAGGGGCTGGCGGCCGGCCTGGGCGCTCAGGCCCTCATCCTCAGCCCGACCGGACATGTGGAACACCACCTGACGCTGGCCGATGACGGTACCGCGGTGTGGGTTCACGTGGAACCGGGAACCACCGGGGCTCTGGTGGAGTTCCTGGAGTCCATGCGGTTCATGCTGCGGGTCGAGGTGGCCGACGTCAGCCGGGGCTTCGCGGTGCTCACGGTGCTCGGTCCGGCCGGTGACGATCTCGCCGCGGGGCTCGACGCGGTGACGGCCCGGGTGAGCCCGGGGCCGTTCGGCAGCATTGATCTGATCGTGGCCCGGGACCTGCTGCCCGAGGTGGCCGGGGAGCTTCAGCGGCGCGGGGCCGCGGTCGCGGGCATGTGGGCGTACGAGGCCCTGCGGATCGCGGCCCGCGTCCCGCGGCTCGGCCTGGACACCGATCACCGGACCATTCCGCACGAGGTCGGCTGGATCGAGACCGCCGTACACCTGAACAAGGGCTGCTACCGGGGCCAGGAGACGGTGGCCAGGGTGTATAACCTCGGCCATCCGCCGCGGCGGCTCGTCTTCCTGCACCTGGACGGCAGCGCCGACCGGCTGCCGGCACACGGCGATCCGGTCGAGCTCGACGGGCCGGGACCCGGTGGCCCCGAATCCGGTCGCACCGTGGTCGGCTTCACCGGGTCGGCGGCTCGGCACTACGAGCTCGGCCCGATTGCCCTGGCGCTGGTCAAGCGCACCGTGCCGGTGGAGGCGACGCTGCTTGCCGGGGGTGTCGCCGCCGCGCAGGAGGTCATCGTGCCGCCGGACGCCGGTGCGAACGTGCAGGTGACGCTCCGCCGGCGTCAGGTCATTTGAACCCCAAGGACGGGAGGTAAGCCCGCCGTGCTGCGCAGGGCTCTGCTTGCGGCGTCAGCCAGTTCCCGGCTGCGCCAGCTCATCACGACCGCGCCGCAGACGCGCGCCATCGTCGCGAAGTACGTGGCGGGCGAGACCGCCGACGACGCCGTGCGGGTGACCCGGACGCTGCGCGCCGCGGGGCTCCTCGTCACCCTGGACTACCTGGGTGAGGACACCAAGGATCCGGTGCAGGCCGCGGCCGTCACCGACGAGTACATCCAGCTGGTCGGCAAGCTCGGCGCGGAGGGACTGACCCAGGGCGGGGCCGCGGAGGTCTCGGTGAAGCCGACCGCGGTCGGGCTGTTCCTCGGCACCAGGACCGCGAGCCAGAACATCAGCCGGATCTGCGCGACCGCGCGGGACGCGGGTACCACGGTGACGCTGGACGCCGAGGAGTTCGCGGCGATCGAGCCGACGCTGCGGATCGCCGCCCGGCTGCGGGCGGAGTACGGCGATCTCGGCTGCGTGGTCCAGTCGTGCCTGCGGCGCAGCGAGGCGGACTGCCGCGCGCTGGCCGCCTACGGAACGAGGGTCAGGCTCTGCAAGGGCGCCTACAGCGAGCCGGAAAGCGTCGCCTTCACCTCGCGCCGCGAGGTGGACACGTCGTACGCGCGCTGCCTGCGGGCGCTGATGAACGGGCCGGGTTACCCGATGCTGGCCACTCACGACCCGCGGCTGATCGAGATCACCGGGTCGCTGGCCCTGCTGACCGGCCGCGCCCCGGGCAGCTTCGAGTACCAGATGCTCTACGGCATCCGCCCGGCCGAGCAGCGGCGGCTGGCCGACACCGGAGCGAGCATGCGCGTCTACGTCCCCTACGGCGGCGACTGGTACGCCTACCTGGTGCGCAGGCTCGCGGAACGGCCAGGCAACCTCGCGTTCTTCCTCCGCTCGCTGCGGTCGGATGCGTAGCCGCTCATGATCGCGATCATGGGTACCGGCAAGATGGGCGAGGCGCTGCTTTCCGGCTTGCTGCGCGCGGGCAGGCCGCCGACGGCGGTGGTGGCCGCGGTCCGGCGCGAGGAACGGGCGGCCGAGCTGCGTGAGCGCTACGGGGTCCAGGTGGCGGACGCCGTCTCGGCCGCGAAGATGGCGGACACCCTGGTCCTGGCGGTCAAGCCGCAGGACATGGGCAGGCTGCTTGAGGAGATAGCGCCCGTGGTGCCTGCGGGCACCGTGGTGATCTCGGTCGCGGCCGGGATCACCACGGCGTTCATCGGCCAGCGGCTGCCGGGTCAGCTTCCCGTGGTCCGGGTGATGTCGAACACGCCGGTGCTCGTCGATGAGGCGATGAGCGTGATCTCCGCCGGGGCGCACGCCGGCGAGGAGCATCTGCGGCGGGCGGAGGAACTGCTCCGCCCGGTCGGCAAGGTGATGCGCATTCCCGAGTCGCAGCAAGACGCCGCCACCGCGTTGTCGGGCAGCGGTCCTGCCTACGTGTACTACCTGGTCGAGTCGATGGTGGATGCCGCCATCCTGCTCGGCATGGCGCGCGGCGCCGCGCTGGAGATGGTCACCCAGGCGGTCTACGGCGCGGCCACCATGCTCCGTGAATCCGGTGAGCATCCGGTGATCCTGCGCGAGGCCGTGACCTCGCCCGGCGGAACCACGATCTCGGCGATCAGGGAACTGGAGAAACACGGGGTGCGGGCCGCGTTCCTGGCGGCGATCGAGGCGGCCCG
>JBAUAY010000373.1:0-2098 GCA_049676235.1 Streptosporangiaceae bacterium | reverse complement strand
GATAGTGTGTTCGCATGTCCCGGTACCGGCTGCTCCCCACCCCCGCCCAGCAGGCGGTGCTGCGGGACCACTGCGGCCACGCCCGGTACGTCTGGAACCTCGCCGTCGAGCAGCACTCCCACTGGCGACCCGGCCGGAAGGGCGCGCCCGGCTACCTGGAGCAGTGCCGGCAGCTCACCCAGGCACGAGCGGAACACCCGTGGCTGGCCGCCGGCTCCCAGACTGTACAGCAGCAGGCGCTGCGCGACTTCACCCAGGCGATGGCGGCGTTCTTCGACCCGGCGAACCCGGCCGAGCGGCCGTCGTGGCGCAAGGCCGGGCGCGATGAGGGATTCCGGATCACCGGGCGGCGCGGGCGGCAGTGGGATGTCCGCCGCGTGTCCGGTAAGGCCGGCCAGGTCTGGGTGCCCAAAGCCGGGTGGATCCGGTTCCGCTGGTCCCGCGCCGTGCCCGCCGGCGCGAAGTCCTACCGGGTGACGATGGACCGCGCCGGGCGCTGGCACGTCGCCTTCGCGGTGATCCCCGCGCCGGTTCCCGCCCCCGGTAACGGCCAGGCGGTGGGCATCGACCGGGGCGTGACGGTCTCCGCGGCCCTGTCCACCGGCGAGCTGCTGCGCTGCCCCGCCCTGACCGCCCGGGAGCGGGCCAGGCTGCGGCGCATGCAGCGCACGCTGGCCCGGGCCAGGCCGGGCTCGCACCGCCGCGGCCGGGTCAGGCACGCGATCGCGAGGCTGCGGGCCCGGGAGACCGACCGGCGCAAGGACTGGGCCGAGAAGACCAGCACCGGCATCGCGCGCCGGTTCGACGTGATCCGGGTCGAGGACCTGCAGATCATGACCATGACCCGGTCCGCGACAGGCACGCGGGAGAACCCGGGCCGGAACGTCGCCCAGAAGGCTGGGCTGAACCGGGGGATCCTGGGTTCGGGGTGGGGGCTGCTGGTGCGCCGGCTGCAGGACAAGGCCCCGGGCCGGGTGGAGAAGGTCAGTCCCGCGTTCACGAGCCAGCGGTGCTCGGCGTGCGGGCAGGTGGACCGGGACTCGCGTGAGAGTCAAGCCGTGTTCCGGTGCACGGCCTGCGGTTTCGCCGGCCACGCGGACGTGAACGCGGCCATCAATATCGCGGCGGGGCACGCCGTGACTGCGCGGGGAGGCGACGGGGCAGCCCGGCCGGTGAATCGCGAACCTCACCTGCTCGCCTCCTTAGCCGGACGTGGGTAGCTGGAATCCCCCGCCTTCAGACGCGGGAGGATGTCAATTCTTCATTCTGCGCTGGGCGCCGGTTAGGTCTGAAGGGCTGTCCGGAGTTTGTTGCCGGTCTGGAGATGGCTCGTCGAGTTCGGCCAGGCATCTGGCTAGCTCCTGCCGTTCGCCTAGGGCTCATTCGCCGCAACTCGGCCACATCTATCACGGCCTCATCGTGCCCCTTCGGCCTGTGCGCTTTCTGGAGGCTGACTGCGCGTTATGTACGCGGCGGACCTAGCATGCCTGCGATGCGGCCGGGCGTAGGCTGGGAAAAGTGAGTGAGCTTGTCTACCTTGATTTCGGCGCCGCTCCCGTTGAGTACCGCGCGGGGTGGGATCTGCAGCGACGCGTGCACGCCCGGCGCATGGCCGACGAGGTTCCCGACTGCTGCCTGCTGCTTCAGCACGAGCCCGTGTACACGGCCGGCAAGCGGACCGCGGTATCCGACCGGCCGTTCGGCGATTCGGGAGCGCCGGTCATCGACGTGGACCGCGGCGGCAAGATCACCTGGCACGGTCCCGGGCAACTGACCGGGTACCCGATCATCAAGCTCCGCGAGCCGCTGGACGTGGTCGCCTACGTCCGCGCGCTCGAGGAGGCGATGATCCGGACGTGCGCGGAATTCGGCGTCATCACTGAGCGCGTACCGGGTCGCAGCGGCGCCTGGGTACCGGGCGACGAAGACGCAGGGTCGCCGGACCGCAAGGTTGGCGCGATCGGCGCGCGGGTGGCCAGGGGCGTCACCATGCACGGGTTCGCGCTGAACGCCGACTGCGACCTGTCCTGGTACGACCGGATCGTCCCGTGCGGAATCCGCGATGCCGGGGTGAGCACGCTGTCCGCCGAGACAGGCC
>JBAUAY010000372.1:0-2012 GCA_049676235.1 Streptosporangiaceae bacterium | reverse complement strand
GGCCGCCAGCGTCCGCGGGGCTCCCGGCGGGATGCCGGGATCGCGGCCGCGCGGCCTGGCTCCAGGCTCATAGCCGTACGGCCTGCTCGGGCGTGTTTCACGCCGTGGTGGGTCGCTCATATGTGCTTCGGATGTTAGCCGTTGCACCTTGATAACGGGAACGTGACGGTAGGCTTCATCGGACGGTATCGATCCAGAGCTGGGACTGCTGAGGGAAATGCCATGGTTAGGCCAGGCTCTTCGGCCCCGTTGTGGGGTGCCGCCGGCAAGGCCGGGTATGCCCTGAGCTGCGTGGCTGCGGCTCTGGTCCTCGCGGTGAGCGGCTTTTCCTATTTTGTCGTGCGCGACGTGAGCAGCATCGGCGGCTCGCACGCGATCCTCAGCGGCCCGTCCATCGGCGCGCAGAACATCCTGCTGATGGGACTCGAGAGCCGGACCGACTGGAACGGCAACATCCTGCCGAACGACATTCTTAAGGCCCTGCACGCCGGCAGCAGGCAGGGCGTCGAGGACGGGGTCGGCGGGAACGCCACCAACACGCTGATCCTGCTCCACATTCCGGCGGGCGGCAAGAAGGCGGTCGGCTTCTCCATCCCGCGCGACGACTGGGTCAACTTCGCCGACACACTCGGAACCCAGCAGGTCGGCAAGATCGACCAGGCCTACGGCGTCTCCCTGGCCGCCAAGGAGTCCGAGCTCCGGACGCAGGATCCGGGCATGAGCCAGAACCAGATCGCCTATCAGGGCAACGAGGCCGGCCGCGCCGCCACGGTCGCGACGGTGGAGCAGCTCACCGGGGTGCACATCGACCATTTCGCCGAGATCAACCTGGACGGGTTCTACGAGCTCGCGAAGGTGCTCGGCGGAGTGGAGGTCTGCCTCAACCACTCGGTCCCCTATGACCCGAACTCCGGTTTTTACGCCCATAAGGCCGGCTACCAGCACCTGTCCGCCGCGATGGCGCTGGCCTTCGTCCGCCAGCGTGACGGCCTGCTCAACGGCGACCTCGACCGCACGCACCGTCAGCAGGCGTTCCTCGACTCGGTCATGCAGCAGTTGCGCACCGAGGGCGTGCTCAGCGACCTGACCAAGATCAATTCGCTGCTCTCCGTGGCCAGGCAGTACGTGATCACCGACTCCGGTTGGAACCTGCTCGACTTCGCCACCCAGATGCGCAGCCTGACCAGCGGCAACCTGACCTTCCGCACGCTGCCGATCGTGGCCTACGAGACCATCGACGGTCAGGACGCGAACCAGGTCGACCCGGCTCTGATTCAGCAGCTGGTGCAGGAGACGTTCTACCCGGCGCCCCCGTCCAGTTCGTCCAGCCCTCAACCCGCCGGCACAACCGCGGCCGCCAAGGCCGCCGCGGCCAAAACCACGGTGGACGTATTCAACGGAGGCAGCACCGAGGGGCTGGCCGGGCAGGTCTCCACCGCTCTGGCCAAGGACGGCTACCAGGCCGGGCAGATCGGGAACACCGGCGCGCTGGCTACGACCGAGGTGCTCTACGGCACCGGCTCCGCGGCCAGCGCCAGCAAGATCGCCGCACTGTTCGGCGTCACCTCGACCGCGAGTTCCACCGTGGCGGCGGGGCACGTCGAGGTCATGCTCGGCGCGAACGCCACGGTCCCCGGCGCCAGCGTCTCGCCGACGGCTTCGAGCTCGGCGGTTCCCATCCCCACCACCGGCGCGCAGGGCGGCGCTGTCAACGCGAAAAACGGTATTCCCTGCGTCGACTGAGCTGCCACCATCCGGGTCACCCACCGTCTGGGCAGCTGCCAGCCTGTGTGATGCGATCCTGGATGTTGCGGTTAGGCTTGCGTTCATGGGCAAGATCCGGGTGATCGTCGCGAAGGTCGGGCTTGACGGCCATGACCGGGGAGCGAAGGTCGTGGCCCGCGCACTGCGCGACGCCGGCGTTGAGGTCATCTACACCGGGCTGCATCAGACACCGGAGCAGATCGTAGCCGCGGCCATCCAGGAGGACGTCGACGCGGTCGGGCTCTCCA
>JBAUAY010000371.1:0-13293 GCA_049676235.1 Streptosporangiaceae bacterium | reverse complement strand
CGTGCCGGGCTGGAGCCAGCGGTCGGCCACAGCAGAAGCGTCACCGGTCGCGCCCTGGCAGCACGCTCAGCAGGCGCCGGGAAAGGTGCGGCCGCCGCTGCGGTACGAGGCGCACAGGTGCACAGGGCAAGGCCGAGGTGGCGATACTGCCAGTCGCCTGCGGACCGAGTATGGCTGCGATCTCTTGAAACACGACAACTCTCCTTACGCTGACGGGCTGATTCGCTCATCCCCGTAGCATCGAGGATCGCGGTAAGGCAGGGTCGCGCGCGTCGGGCAATCACCTAAGATCTGGCCTCCCGCGATCCTTAGATTCCCGCGCGGTCGGTGCTTAGGCTGCGGGAGGGCGATAAGCCACCGCGTCAAGCCGGAGGGAAGAGGTTAAAGTGCCTAAATGGAGGGACGGGCATGGCGGGCGGTCCTGATCTGATCGCAGGTGAGCTGTCGGTCGGCGGCCGGGCGCGCGGTTTTACCATGTGCCTGCCCCGGAGCACCGGCGGCGGGATGCCGCTGGTGCTCGCCCTGCACGGCAACCA
Source organism: Streptosporangiaceae bacterium (assembly GCA_049676235.1). GTDB lineage: Bacteria > Actinomycetota > Actinomycetes > Streptosporangiales > Streptosporangiaceae > Palsa-504. The sequence goes on along the minus strand of JBAUAY010000371.1, from coordinate 12,757 downwards.
TCCGGACGCCGGCGGCCAGCTCATGCGCGACTGGACGACCTTCGACAAGCAGGCGGACGCCCAGGGTTTCGCCGTCGCCTATCCCGATGGCTACGGGGGCTGCTGGGCCGATGGCCGCGGTGTCACGACGGCCGACGAGGCGGGAGTGGATGACGTCGCGTTCCTTCGCGCGATCATCGACTGGTCGGCCGAACGGCACGGCACGTGGCCGGATCGCACCGTGGTGGCGGGAATCTCCAACGGTGCGTTCATGGCTCACCGGCTGGGGCTGGAAGCCAGCGACCAAGTCGCCGTGCTGGCCGCCGTGGCCGGCGGGCTACCGGCCCGCCTGCGCGACGCGCGGCCCGCGCACGCCGTGTCGGCGATGCTGATTCACGGCACCCACGACACGATCTCCCCGATCGGCGGTGGCTACTCGCGGCACCGCGGCCCCAACGGGGAACTGCGCGGGCGGACGCTCTCCCTGGACGAGACGGCCGAATACTGGCGCACCGCCGACCGGTGCCCGCCCGGACCTGGTCAGACGCACACCACCGAGTTCTCGAGCCGGAATACCTTCGGCCGTGGTGCCGGCGGGACGCGGGTCGTTTCCTGGACCGTGTTCGGCGGCGGCCACACCTGGCCGGGTTCGGCCGCCGCGCCGGGGTTCGCCGACTTGAGCACCCGGGAGTTCGACGCGGCCGAGGAGATCTGCCGCTTCGCCGAGCCCCTGCTCGCGTCCGCGGACTCCCGGCGGCTCTGACCCATCCGAGCGTCCGGGTGTCATTACCGGCGAGGGTGATCGCCGCCAAGGACGCCGTCCCGCAGGTCCGGGGCCAGCATCGACCCACGTCAGACCACGGTCGGTCGTGCACCCTACGCCCCGGCCGCTAAGAGAGCGGGGCGGCAGTCCGCGGGGCGAACTGAAGTCAACTGGCCCGCGCCTGCCGGCCGGGGTGGCCGCGTGGCCGCTTAAACGCGACAATCTTGCCCCGGTCGAATATCTCCCCGCCCCAGACACCGAACGGCTCGGCGCGTTCGACCGCGCCCACCAGGCACGGCCCGCGTAGCGGGCACGTCCGGCACGACGCCTTGGCCAGTTCGAGGTCGGCGGGCTGCTCCGAGAACCACAGCGCCGTGTTGTCGCTGCAGGGCAGCGGATTGCCTAGGTCAGCCGCTCGCCTGGCCAGCGTGGACAGCGAGATACTCGTCATGTCGCTTCACCCCCGTGAGGCGGATCACCGGATTCCCCGTAAAAACCCGGATATCTAAGTTTGCACCAGCGCCGCCCCGCTCGCATCCGCCGTAGGGCTGATATTCCGTCCGTCAAGAGTCGAATACGGCCAGGCGTCAGGCGCTGAGCGCCTCGGCGGGTTCCGTGCAGGCCCGGACGATCTCCTCCAGGGGCAGGCCGAGCGCGGCGGCCAGCGCCGCCACGGTGAAGAAGGCGGGGGTGGCGATGCGCCCGGTCTCGATCTTGCGTAGCGTTTCCGCGGGAACGCCAGAGGTGGCGGCGATCTCAGCCATGCTGCGTGGCCCGCGCGCCTCGCGTAGCAGCATGCCGAGCCGTTCCCCCCGTGCGTGCTCCAGGTGAGTCAGTGGCGGTCGGACCATACCGTGATAGTAATACCGGTATAGTTATACCGCAAAGGGAGGTGCTGAGCCGTGGTCGAGATCAAGACAGCAGCAGAGATCGAGGCGATGCGAGCGGCCGGGCAGGTGGTCGCGCAGATCCTGGCGGCCGTCCATGACCAGGCGAAGGCCGGGATGCGGCTGACCGAACTGGACGAGATCGCCCGGGACGTACTGGCTCGGGCCGGTGCCTTCTCGCCCTTTCTCGGCTACCAGCCTGGCTTTGCCCCGGTGCCGTTCCCGGCCGCCATCTGCACTTCCGTCAACGACGCCGCGCTGCACGGCATCCCCGGCCGGTACCGGCTGGCCGACGGCGACCTGCTCAGCGTGGACAGCGGCGCCACCCTTGACGGGTGGACGGGTGATGCCGCGATCTCCTTCACGATCGGGCCGCCAGGACCGGCCGACGCGCGCCTGATCGCCACCACCAGTGCGGCGCTCAGCGCGGGCATCGCCGCGGCGGTACCCGGCGCGCGGATCGGGGACATCTCGGCGGCGATCGGCGCCGCCGGGCGCGCGGCGGGCTACGGGATCTGCACCGATTTCGGTGGTCACGGCGTCGGCCGGGCCATGCACGAGGATCCCCACATCCCGAACGAAGGACCGCGCCGGCGCGGCCGGCGGCTGGTCCCCGGGCTGGTCATCGCGATCGAGCCGTGGTTCCTGGCCGGCGGCAAGGACGTCTATCAGATCGACGACGACGGCTGGACGATCCGCAGCGGCGATGGCAGCCGGGCGGCTCACGTCGAGCACACGGTGGCCGTCACCGAGGACGGCCCGCAGGTCCTGACCGTGCTCTGACCCCCACCCACCTCTCCCTCTTCACCGGCCGGCCGGCGGGGACCACCTGACCGGCGGCCGTTAGGGCCGGTCGCGCCGTCCGCGTACGATAACCGGATGCGGTGGGGGACATCGCAGCCGGTGTCCGGGCGCGAATCGGCGTCTCGGCCACTGCTGCCTGGGTCGCTTCGCCCGGCGGCGGCCGGGCTGCTGGCCGCCTGCATGGCGGTGACGGCGGTTCTCGGGGTACGTATCGTCGGCCGCGGGCTGCCGGGATGGCTGGATTCGGCGTTCGACGCACGGATCCAGGCCGCCCTGAGCCGGTTCCCTTCGCTGCTCAACTGGCTGCCTGATTTCGGCACGCTGGGACCCGTGGCGCTGATGACCCTGGCCCTGGTCCTGGCGTGCCTGGCTAGCGGCAGATGGACCGGAGCCGTGCTGGCGGCCGTCGCCGTGCCCGCCGCCATCGGCCTCACCGAGTACGTGCTCAAGCCCTACGTCGGGGAACCGACCGGGCAGTCCTTCCCCAGCGGACATGCCACCAGCATGTTCGCGCTCGCGGTCATCTGCGCGGTCCTGCTCGTCGATCCGCCGCGCCGCCAGCTGCCGGGCGCCGTCCGGCTTCTGCTGGTGATCATGGCTCTGCTGCTCGCGGCCGCGGTCGCCGCCGCGATGGTCGCCATCGGCGCGCATAACTTCACCGACGCGGTCGGGGGAGCCGCGGTCGGCACCGCGGTCGTCCTGGCCTGTGCGCTCACTCTTGACCTGATGGCCAGCCGGCGGCCGCGAGAACCAGCGGTGCCACCTCTTCCTGGCGGGTGATCAGCGGCGGGGCCCCCGGCCGGATGCCAGGTCCGGCGGCGGCCGCCCACGCGGTCGCGACCTCAGGCTCGCGGCCGCCGTGCCCGCCCCGGTCGAGGTGCCCATGGTCGGTGACCACCACGATCGTCCAGTTCTCCCGCTCGTAGGACAGGCGAAACCGGACGGCGGCCAGTAGCCGTCCGACCCGCTGGTCGGCGGCCCGGACGGCTGCTCGGTAGGTGCCCTCCACGCCGGTCACATGGCCGGCGGTGTCGACGCCGCCCAGGTAGACGAACGACACCCGGGGAGCGTCTTGCGCCAGGATGGCCGCGGCGAGCTGGGTGGTCGCCTCGTCGGCGGCATCCCAGATCGCTAGGCTGGTCTCGTCGCGGCTATCCCAAGCCAGGCTGGCCTCGGGTACGGCGACGAACTCCCGCCTGCTGGCCTCGGCGAACAGCGGACCGCCGTCTTCGGCCAGCGCCAGCGGCGGCCATCCGCTCACCGCGAGCAACGTGGCCAGCCCGGCCCGGGTGGCGAGGGTCACGAAGTCGGGGTAGTCGGCCAGCCGGTGACCGGTCAGGTCGTTGCCGGTGATGGCGTGCCCGGCGACCCCGGTGCCGGTCGCGATCGTCGCCCAGCACGGGCCGGACCAGGTCGGCGTGGTCTCGTCGACGGGGACCGGGGCCAGGAAGCCGTGCTGGCCAAGCTCCCAGATCGACGGTGTACCGTCCGGGCCGAGCAGGTCGAACCGGACTCCGTCCACCCCGATGACCAGCACGTGCCCGGGTCCCTTCACCGGGGCAGCTCCACGCCGACCAGTTCCGCGCAGTAGTCGAGCAGTCCGTCCTGGACCGTGACGTCGCGCGCGGCGGGGTGCGTTTCCCGTGGTGCGGAGTGGTAGAAATAGCCACCGGTGACCGTGGCCGCCGGGTCGGGGCTGACCGCCAGCCAGGCCTGCGTCACCGGGGCCAGGGACATATCGCCCGGAGCGCCGGGACCGCCCATCTTGGTCGGCACCCAGCCGGGCTCGAGCGCGTTGGACAGCACGCCGGGCCACCGCCGCGCGACCGCGAAGGCGAGCACCACGTCGAACAGCTTGCTGTCGGAGTAGGCCTGCGCGCCGTTCCAGCGCCGGCGTTCCCACTGCGGATCGTCCAGGCTGGCGTCTCCGCCGCGGTGCATGCCCGAGCTCAGGTACACCAGCCGGTCCGGCCGCTCGATCAGGGCCGTCAGCAGGTACGGGGCGAGCACGTTGACCGCGAAGACCTGAGCGAGGCCGTCGTCGGTCTCGACCCGCCGGGCCTCTCGGTACCCGATCCCGGCGTTGTGGATGACCGCGTCGAAGCGGCCGGACGCATTGGCCTGCGCCGCGACCTGCCGCATTCCGGCGATGCTGGATAGGTCTCCGATGATCACGCCGTCCGCCTGCGGCAGTGCAGCCTGGGCTAGGGCCGCCCGGGTATCGTCGGCCCGGCCCTGGTTGCGGGCGTGCAGCGTGACGCGATGGCCGTCGGCGGCTAGCAACTGCCCGGCCATCAGGCCCAGGCCGTCACTCGACCCGGTGATGAAGACGCGAGACAAGGGACCCCCTTCGATGTCCCGGCCCGGCCGGACATAGGGTCAGGCCAGAAGGGAGCTCGGATGTCATCCTCGCCGGAGTCACAGCACCTTGACAACCATCACCGGAACACGCTGCGCCAGATCTTCCAGCACCCGACGAGCCGCAACATCGAGTGGCACGCGGTGACGTCGCTGCTTGAGGCGGTCGGCACGGTCGCCGTGCATCACGACGGCAAGGTCACCGTCACGGTTGGGTCCGAGAAGACGATCTTCGACCCGCCCGTGGGCAAGGACATCGATGTCCAGATGGTGGTCGACCTCCGTCACATGCTGACTAAAGCGGGGTACGACCCGCGCGGAGGCTGAGTGTTAATGCGAGTGGTCGTAATCAGGCACCACGGCGTGGATTCAGTTGGCTTCATCGGCGACGCGTTCGAGGCGCTCGGCGCCGAGTTGGCCGTTCACCTGCTTCCCGATGACGGCCCGCTGCCTGTGCTCGACGGCGTCGACCACGTCGTGGTGCTCGGCGCGATCAGCTCGGTCAACGATCCCGACTCCTGGATCGCCGAGGAATTGGCCTGGCTGCGCGCGGTGGACACCGCCGGCGTGCCGGTGCTCGGCATCTGCTTCGGTGCCCAGGCGCTCTGCGTCGCGCTGGGCGGGCGGGTCGAGGCCATGGACCGTAAGGAGATCGGCTGGACGCTGGTCGAATCGGCAGATCCTGAGCTGATCCCGGCCGGACCCTGGCTGGAATTCCACGGCGATCGTTGCCTGCCGTCCGCGGCGGCGGCCGTGCTGGCCCGCAACGACGCCGGGGTGCAGGCGTTCCGGCACGGCAGGCACCTCGCGTTCCAGTTCCATCCCGAGGTGGACGGCCCCCAGCTCAAGCGCTGGCTGGACGCGGGCGGAAGCACCGAGGCCGAAGGGCTGGGGCTCGACCCCGACCAGTTCCTGGCCGACACCATCCGCGAAGAGCCGGCCGCGCGGGAGCGGGCCGACCGCCTGGTCGCCGCGGCGCTCCGCATCTCGCGCGGCACCTCCTGCGGGATGTGACAATCGAGGACAACCGGAAGCAGAGCAGACGCTCAGCCCTGGATGCCCGGCCGGCCGAAGACCGCGGTCATGGTGGCCTGCATGACCGCGAACGGCCGCTGGCCGCCGTCGGCGAACGCCTCGCCGCGGCAGACCACCAGGGTGCGGCCGGCCCGCACCACCTCGCCGGTGATCGCGAACCGCTCCCCGGCCGCGGGGGCGAGCAAGTTGATCGTGTAGGTCGCGGTCAGCACCGAGGCCTCGGGCGGCATGACGCTGTAGGCCGCGTACCCGCACGCGGTGTCCAGCACCGAGGCCACCGCGCCGGCGTGCAGGAACCCGTGCTGCTGGGTGAACCGGTCGTCATGCCGCAGCGACATCTCGACCCGTCCCGGCTCGACCGCGGTCACCTCGACGCCGAGCGTGGTCATCATGCCCTGCCGGTCGAAGCTGGCGCGCACCCGCGCCAGCATGGCTTCGCTGGTCTCCGTCACCCGCTGATTGTTTCACCTGGCGTACAGGGCCGTCCGGCCATGCCTGTCGCGGAAGCCGCGCAGCGCCTGGACCGGGCGGGTGACGCGCCGCCAGAACCGTGACACCTCGGCGGCCATCATGCCGAGCTGGTCGTCGGCGCGCCGCTGCTCGGCGGCGGTCTTGATCCGTTGGACCTGGTACTGCGCAGTCATGTCGTACAGCATCATCGTGATCACGCCTTTGCGTTCTCGCTGATTTGGCTGGTCACCATGACGACGAACGAGAACGGCCGGGATGGACAGGCCGTCTGCTAGTCCGCCCAGGGCGTGTCCCAGAACGGCCGGACCTCGACCGTAGCGGCCCGCGCGAGCGGATGGGCGGCCGCCACCATGATCGCCGTGTCGAGATCCGCGCATTCGATCACGTCGTAGCCGCCGACCTGTTCCTTGGTTTCGGCGAACGGCCCGTCGGACACCAGGAGCTCATCGTCGCGGATCCGCACGATCCTGCCCTCACGCACCGAGCGGAGAGCTCCGCCGTGCCGCCTTACCCCTTGCTCGGCCATCTTCTCTACCCATGACTTGACCGCGATCAGCGTGGCCGCGTCCTCGTCCCCGGTCACCTCGGCGGACTCGTCGACCCAGAACATCAGCATGTACTTCATGGCAGGCTCAGCGCTTGCGCGCGACGCCGCCCCACAGGGAGGTCGGCCCTTCGGCTTCCACCAGGGATGCTGGGCGCCACTGAGTGACCTTGACCACGCCCGGATCCAGGACGTCCAGGCCGTCGAAGAACTGCGCGACCACCTCGCGCGTGCGCCCCACGTGGTTGCCCTCGGCCAGGTGCTCGTTCATCCGCCTGATCATCTCGGCCATCTCCTCCGGTGAGATGTCGCTGGCCGCGTGGGAGATCGCCAGGTAGCTGCCGGGCGGGACCGCGCGGATCAGCCGGGCCACGATCCGCTGCGCTTCGCCCAGGTCGGGGATGTAGTGCAGGATGGCCAGGAGCATGATGGCGACCGGCTCGGTGAAGTCCAGGGTGTCCGCCGCCTGCTTGAGTATCCGGTCCGTGTCCCGCAGATCGGCATCGAGGTACGCGGTGACGCCTTCCGGGCTGCTGGTCAGCAACGCGCGGGCGTGGGACAGCACCAGCGGGTCGTTGTCGACGTAGACGACTCGGCTGGCCGGCGCCATCGACTGGGCCACCTCGTGCGTGTTGCTGGCCGTGGGCAGCCCGGTACCGATGTCAAGGAACTGCCGGACACCAGCCTCGGCGGCCAGATAGCGGACGCTGCGGGCCAGGAAGGCCCGGTTGGCCCGCGCCGACGCGCGGATCGCGGGGTAGGCGGCGATGGTCTCCTCGCCGGCGATCCGGTCGGCTTCGAAGTTGTCCTTCCCGCCCAGCCAGTAGTCATAGACCCGGGCCGGGTGGGCCACCCGGGCGTCAAAGCCGTAGAGGCCGCGGGAGCCCGACGTTCCGGTCGCCTTCGGCGTCTTACTTCCGGCCATCGCCATCCCTCCTCACCCTCACCGAAGCCCCTCCGCCACTCGCGACCCTCGCCGAAGTCCCTCGGCACCCGCGCCCTAATACTACGAAAGAGTTGCGCCCCCTAAAGAGGGGCCAGAGTCTTCGTGAGCATGGACTGCCCGGCATGGGCGCCCCGGTCTGCCAGCGATTCCGGCCCATGCCGGACCTGTTACTTCCGCTTACCTGTGCCGTGAAGCGGACGTAACGGCCGATAAGCGTAGCCATGTCATCATGTCACGGCCCACAGCGACCCGGCTCAAGATCATCAAAGCCAGGCCGGCCTGCCCGCAGGCCGGCCTGGCCCGGCTTTCCCGGGTCTTTTCGTCGGCGTCCGGCGCTGAGACGGCGGCGTCCGGGTTTCCGCGCTAGACCTAGTCCAAGCGGGCCGTCAACGCGACGGGCCGGTGAAGGGGGCCGGGAGGCGGACGTGGCTGATCAGGATGCCGGGCTGGTGGTGCGGGACGTGGTGGTGCGGGCGGTGGTGGTCCCGCTGCGGCGGCCGCTGGCCACCAAGGTGGGCGACTTCTCCCAGTGGCCGCTGCTGCTCGTCGACGTGACGACCGAGCAGGGCATCACCGGCCGCGGCTACCTGGCCCCCTACCTGAGTCGCGCCCTGGCGGGCCTGCGGACGGTGCTCGACGATCTCGGCGCCGCGCTGCGCGGACAGCCGGTCTCGCCTGCTGCGGCGTACGCGAACGCCCGCGGCTGGCTCGGCCTGGCCGGGTACCAGGGCCTGGCCCTGGCTGCGGTGGCCGGCCTCGACATCGCGCTGTGGGACGCGCTGGCCCAGGCAGCCGGGCTGCCGCTGGCCGTGCTGCTGGGCGGGACGCTGGCCCCGGTGCCCGCTTACAACAGCAACGGCCTGGGGCTCATCCCGCCGGAGAACGCCGCCACCGAAGCGCTGGAACTACTCGACGAGGGCGGGTTCACGGCGCTGAAGGTCCGGGTCGGCCGGGCTCGCGCGGCCGACGATATCGCCGCGGTCCGCCGCGTCAGGGCCGCGGTCGGCGACGAGGTGACGCTGGTGGCGGACTACAACCAGGGGCTTAGCCTTGGTGAGGCGCTGCCGCGCTGCCGCGCGCTCGACGCGGAGGGCCTGGCCTGGATCGAGGAGCCGTTGCGCTATGACGACCTGGACGGCCACGCCAGGCTCGCCGCGGACCTGGCTACCCCGGTCATGCTCGGGGAGAACTTCTACGGCCCGCGGGCCATGTACGAGGCCATCCGGTCCCGGGCCTGTGACCTGGTGATGCCGGACCTGATGCGGATCGGCGGGGTGACCGGATGGCTGCAGGCCGCCGCGATCGCCGAGGTGACCGGCCTCCCGATGTCCTCGCACCTGTACCCCGAGGTCTCCGGGCACCTGCTCCGGGTCACCCCGACCGGGCAATGGCTGGAGTGGCAGGACTGGGCTCACCCCGTGCTGGCGCGCCCCTTCGAGGTCAGCTCCGGCCAGCTGTACCTGCCCGACGTCCCGGGCAACGGCCTGGAATGGGACGAGAGCGCCGTGGCGCATTACCAGGCCGACCTTTGATCCGCCTGGCGGTCCACCGCGGCTAAGCTCCGTGCCGCGGGCGTCCCGGTCACCTCCGTTCGGTACAACGGCACGATCCACGACTTCGTTATGCTAAACGCCCTACGTGACACGCACGCGGCCAGGGCGGCCACCGCGCAGGGCGGCGAATTCCTCCGCGCCACCCTCTGGACGAGTAGGGACATCTTGATGGCGAGCACGCACACCGTCGAATCGACGCCGGACACGGTCCGCTCCGGTTACCTGGATCCCGCGGCCACGCCGGTCGCGACGATCCTGCCGGGCGACAGCGTCAGCTATCCCCACACCTGGACGCACTGGGGCAATGAGGCCACGTTCGGGATGAGCTTCGCCGACCGTGAGCCGCTGCGGCACCGGTACCCCCGTGGCCCGTACTCCATGCTCGGGCCGGTGGAGGTAGCCGGTGCGGAGCCGGGTGACGTGATCGAGTGCAGTATCACCCGGCTGCGCACCATCGACTGGGGCTGGAATTCCTTCCCGCTCGGCGTGGGCGCGCTGCCGAACGATTTCACCGAGCCGTACGTGCACTACTTCCGGTTTGACGACGCCAGGACCGTGGCGGAGTTCACCCACGGCATCCGCCTGCCGATGGCTCCTTTCCTTGGCGTCGTCGCGGCGGAGCCGACCGGCGACGACACGGTCAGCGCGATCCTGGCCGGGGCCACGGGCGGAAACCTGGTGCTGCGCGACCTGGGAGTCGGCAGCCACCTGTTCCTGCCCGTGGCCAAGGCGGGGGGCAGGATCTGGATCGGTGACGTGCACGCGCTGCAAGGCGACGGCGTGGTGGATCAGACCGCGATCGAGACCGCGGCTGAGGATCTCGACATCCGCTACGACCTGCATAAGAGCGTGCCGTTGCGCGGTCCGCTCGGGGAGACGGAATCGGCCTGGATCCTCGTCGCGTTCGCTGCCACCCTCGATGACGCCACCGTCGCCTGCGTGCGCCAGGTCATCAGCTGGCTGTCCGGGGTCGCACAGATCACCGAGCCGGAAGCCTACGCGCTGGCCAGCATGGCCGTCAGTTTCCGCGTGACCCAATACGCGAACCAGACCGCCTCGGCTTACAGCTCCATCCCACCCAAGGCGGTGCACGCCGTCATCGGGAAGGACATCTTCCCGGCGGAAATCCGGGCCCGGATAACCGCGTGGCTGCGGCCGGGGGGACTCAGGCATGACGCTGTCCACAGCTGACCGGCTGGAGATCCTCGACGTCATCACCCAGGCCGACTGGGCCGCTAGCCGCCGGGATGCCGACGCCTACGTCCAGCTTTTCACCGAGGACGCGGTGCTGGACGGCGGGCAGGGGCGCCACGCGGGCCGCGAGGCGCTCCGCGCGTCAGTCGGGCCGATCTGGGCCGCCGAGGGGAAAGCGACCCTGCACCTGACGCTCAACCCGGTGGTCGAGGACCATGGCGGACCCGAGGCGGTTACCCGCTCGGTGCTGCTGATCATCGACCCGGACCCGCCCATCACCATCCGCACGGCGGCCGTCATCACCCAGACCTTGCGGCGGTCGGAGGGATCGTGGCGAATCGCCAGGCGCACCGTCGCGGCCGCCGATAGCAGGTAAGGCCGCCGTTGTCGCCGGGCGGGCCAGGCGTATGCTCTGGCCCCATGCGGGCCGGCGGCGCAGACCATGGGTGAGCCGCCGCCTCCGGCAGCGCCCGCCGTGGCGTCGGCCACTCCGTCGGCGTGGTCGCCCTTCCGGCATCGCCTCTTCGCGGCGATGTGGGGTGCCCAGTTCGTCAGCAACACCGGCAGCTGGATGCAGACCGTGGCGGCGCAGTGGCTGATGCTGACCCTGACCAGTTCCGCGACGTACGTGGCGCTGGTGCAGACGGCGGCCGGCCTGCCCGTCGTGCTGTTCGCGGTGCTGGCCGGGACGATCGGCGACCTGGTGGACCGGCGGCGTTTCCTGCTGATCACCCAGGCCCTGATGCTGATCGCGGCGACCGCGCTTGGCGCGCTGGCGATCGCCGGGCTGGTCACGCCCTGGGTGCTGCTCGCGCTGATCTTCGCGGTCGGTACCGGGCAGGCGCTGACCTCGCCGACCTGGCAGACGCTGCAGCCGGAGCTGGTCAGCCCGGCGGAGCGGCCGCAGGCGATCTCGCTCGGCTCGGTGAACCAGAACCTCGCGCGGGCGGTGGGCCCGGCCATCGGCGGCATCATCCTGGCGGCGACCAATGCCGGCACCGTCTTCCTGGTCAACGCCGCAACGTTCGTCGCCGTCATCGCGGTGATCGCGGCGTGGCATTCCACCCGCGCGCCAGACGCGCTCCCGCGTGAGCACGTCGCCGAGGCGGTGCGGGCCGGCGGCCGCTACGTCGCCGCCAGCCCCGTGCTGCGCGTGATCCTGCTGCGGGCGGCGTTGTTCATCTTCTTCGCCAGCGCGATCTGGGCGCTGCTGCCGGTGATCGCTGAGTCGGAACTGCACCTGGGCTCCGGCGGCTACGGGCTGCTGCTCGGCAGCGTCGGGATCGGCGCCGTCGGCGGAGCCGCCCTACTGCCGCGGCTGCGGGCCAGGCTCTCGGCGGATGCCATGCTGACCACTGGCTCGATCGGCCTGGCGGTGGTGACGCTGCTGCTGGCCCTGGTGCACGTGACCGCGGTGGCTGCCGTCGCTCTCGTGCTCGGCGGCACCTGCTGGGTCCTGACCCTATCCACTCTGAACTCGCTCTACCAGCTGTCCCTGCCGCAGTGGATCAAGGCCCGCGGCATGTCGTACTACCTGGTGATATTCCAGGGAGGCGGCGCCGTCGGCAGCGCCGTCATGGGGATCGCGGCCCAGCAGGCCGGATTGTCGCCGACCCTGGCCATCGCGGCCGCCGCGCTGGCGCTCGGCCCGCTCGCCGCTCTCCGCTGGCCATTCCAGCCCATCAGGCCGGAGGACCTGCTGCCCGCGGGCGACTGGCCCGCGCCGCTGCTGGCCGCGGACGCGGTGCCGGAGGGCCCGGTGCTGGTCAGCGTCGAGTACCGGGCGCGGCCCGGACTCGAAGATGAGCTGATGGCGGCCCTGCAGCACACGAGATTCAGCCGCCGTCGCACCGGTGCGACCTCCTGGCGGGCCTGGCAGGACGCCAGTGACCTGGGCCGGATACTCGAGCAGTTCGTCGTGGCGTCCTGGGCGGAACACCTTCGCCAGCACGAGCGCGTGACCAAACGCGATCAGGGCCGACTGGACCGGGTCCGCGAGATGACCGACCCGGGCCGCCCGGTGACCGTCACGCACTGGCTGGCCCTCAGCCCTGCGAAAGGGCGCGGATCGCCTTAGGTTTCAGACTGGGCTGACTGCAGGGCCTGCCAGACTCGCTGCGGGGACGCGGGCATGTCGATGTGCCGGACGCCGAGGTGCGCCAGCGCGTCGATGACCGCGTTCTGCACGGCCGGCGTGGAGCCGATGGTGCCGGCCTCCCCGAT
>JBAUAY010000370.1:0-5032 GCA_049676235.1 Streptosporangiaceae bacterium | reverse complement strand
TGGGCCGCGGCCGCCGCAACCAGGTCCCGCCGCTTCCGCCTGACCTGCCGGCCCACCGGACCGGACAGCCTGCTCAACTGCGGAGGCTGATGCTGGATATCCAAAACGAGGTCGCATCCGGCCGCATCGATCAGCTTGGCCAGGGTCGGGAGCGACGGCTGACGCCGTCCGGCTTCATAGGCGCTGATCACACTCTGCGCCACACCCGCCCTGAAGGCCAGTTCCGCCTGCGACATCCCCGCACCGGCCCGAGCCCGCCGCAGCAGGCTCCCGGCCGTTCCATCCGCGCGATCCATGAAGCTGATTATAGCGGATTGTCGATAACAAGACGGATCCGCCGCCGAGCAGCTCTGTCATACCCGCAGCCGCCGAAGGCAAGCCGGTATCAGCATGGCCCGCTGAGGCCGTCATTGTGGGTGACGGCCGAGCATGGCAGGTGTGGGCGTACCTATGCTCATTGCGATGGGAGACCGCCCTGGGCGCCTCGTCACGCTGGCAGGTGGCGGCGGCAAACTTCGCCTTAGGGGTGCGCGCCGCACGGCGGATTACCGGGATACGCGGCAGCTAAGACTCCAGGAGGGATGGCCGATGGAACGGCAACCTGTATCACCGGAGACGCTGGCCGCCCAGGGACTGGGCGAGGAGGACCCTGTATCCGGTGGCCTGGTCCCGGTGATCAACCTGTCCACGAACTATCAGCAGCAGCCGGACGGGTCCTACCCGCAGGGCCGGGTGTATACCCGGGCCGATAACCCGACCTCCGAGCACGCCGAGCGACTGCTGGCGGCGCTTGAGGGCGAGGGCTGCTCGTGCGCGCTATTTGGCTCGGGGATGGCGGCGGCCACTGCGGTCTTCCAGGCGCTGCTGCCCGGTGATCACGTGCTGGTCTCCCGGGTCCTGTACTGGGGGGTGCGCAAGTGGCTGGCCGAGTTCGCGCTCACCTGGGGCTTGGACGTGGAGTTCACCGATACCTCCGATCTTGACGCTGTGGCGGACGCGATCCGGCCGGGCCGGACCCGGCTGATCTGGGTGGAAACGCCAGCCAACCCGATGTGGGAGGTCACCGACCTGGCCGCCGTGTGCGAGCTCGCGCACGCGATGGGGGTCCGGGTGGCCGCGGACAACACTGTGGCGACGCCGGTGCTGACCCGGCCGTTCGACTACGGCGCGGATCTGGTGGTTCATTCGGCCACCAAGTACCTCAATGGGCACGGCGACGTGCTGGCCGGAGCGGTGCTGACCGCCCGCCGGGATCCGTTCTGGGCGCGGATCCGGTCCTGGCGCCGCAACGCCGGCGCGATGCCGGGCCCGTTCGAGGCGTGGCTGCTGCAGCGCGGTATGCGCACCCTGTTCCTGCGGGTGCACCGCGCGTCGGAGACTGCCATGGCCATCGCCGCGCACTTTGACGGGCATCCGGCGCTGGCCGCAGTGCTCTACCCCGGGCTGCCGACGCATCCCGGCCATGAGATCGCGGCCCGGCAGATGCACGGCGGGTTCGGCGGCATGTTGTCTTTCCGGGTGGCCGGCGGAGCCGGGCCGGCGCACGCGGTGCTGCGTGAGGTCCGGGTGTTCAAGCGCGCCACCTCGCTGGGCGGGGTGGAAAGCCTGATCGAGCACCGGCGCAGCAGCGAGGGCCCGTCCTCCCCAGTGCCTGATGACCTGCTGCGCCTGTCCGCTGGCATTGAGTCTCCGGGAGACCTGATCGCCGACCTGGAAGCGGCGCTGGATGCCGCGAGCCGCGGCCCGGCCACCGTGCCGTCCCGGTCAGCGGCCAGGCGGGAGGCGGGCCGGTGACGGACCTGACCGCGGAGGTGACGGCGGCGCTAACGCGCAGCGTCCTGCCATCGGTCATCGCGCGCGGTGCCGCCGTCCGCGTCGCCGCGGCCGCCGATGGCGTCGTGACCCTGGAGGTGACTGGATCGCCGGGCGCGGTGTTCCCGCTGGCGTCGCGTATCGAAGCGCTAATCCGCGCCGCCGTGCCCGGCATCACCGCCGTGCGGCTGGTCGTCCCCGGGCAGGGCGGGTCACCGCCTGAGGGCGGCGGGGATCTCGCCGAGGGCGGCGGGGATCTCGCGGAGGCGGCCCGCCGCGTCCTGAACGCCGAGGTCAACCCGGCGATCTCCGTACACCGCGGCCATGTGACCGTACGCGGCGCGGCGGATGGCTGGATCCGAATCCGGCTCGAAGGCGGCTGCCAGGGCTGCAGCCTGGCCGAGGTGACCGTCCGGCAGGGCATTGAGCCGTTGCTCCGGGCGCGGCTGCCCGCCATGGCCGGCCTGATCGACGTCACCGACCACGAAGCCGGGACCGACCCGTTCTTCTCACCGGAGAAACGATGACCTGCACGGGAACAAGCGTGGCGGCGGGCCGGCCGCCCGCTACGGGTCCGCGCGTGCTGCTGCTCGTGCCCGCCCGCACCTACCGGGCGGCCGACTTCCTGCTGGCCGCCGCCCGGCTGGGCCTGGACCTGGTGATAGGCAGCGACGGCGCGCTGCCGCTGGACGGCCGCCCGGTCATCCCGGTCAGCCCTGGCGACCCGGACAGGAGTGCCCGCCGCATTCTGTCCCGCAGCGGCCCGGTCGACGCCGTGGTTGCCGCGGACACCCCGATGCTGGTGCTGGCGGCGACGGTGGCCGCGCGGATGGGGCTGCCGCACAACCCGGTCGAGGCCCTGCTGAATGCCGCCGACAAAACCAGGCAGCGGCAGCGGTGGGCAGCCGCCGACGTGTCCCAGCCGAGCTTCGCGATCGTGCCCGCTGAAGGTTCGGAGGAATGCATCCGCGATGCGACTGAGGCGGTGGGGTTCCCGTGTGTCGTCAAGGCGGTCTCGCTCAGCGCCAGCCAGGGCGTTCTGCGCGCCGACGACCAGGTCGCCGCCCTCACTGCCGCCCGGCGGATCCGGCAGATCCTGGCGGCAGCCCGCCGGCCCCGTCAGGAGCCGCTGCTGGTCGAGGAATACCTGCCCGGCCCGGAGCTGAGTATCGACGGCCTGCTGGCCGACGGCGAGTTGGCCGTCACTGCCGTCTTCGACAAGCCGCATAGCCCGGATGGCCCGACGTTCGAGGAAACCCTGCTCGTCACCCCCTCCCGGTTGCCTGGACCGGTCCTGGCCGCGGCGGTCCGTACCGCCGGGCAGGCTGCCCGCGCACTGGGGCTTGTCGACGGCCCGGTCCACGCCGAGCTGCGCATCGACGACCGCGGCGGCCAGCCCGTGCCCGCCATGCTCGAACTGGCGGCGCGCTGCATCGGCGGCCTGTGCTCACGCGCGCTGCGATTCCCCGGCGGCAAGACCCTCGAGGAGCTAGTGCTCGCCAGCGCCCTCGGCCTGCCCGTCCCGGTGGCCGGTTATGACCGGGCCCGGCCGTCTGGCGTGTTCATGCTTCCTGTGCCGTGCCCGGGGGTGCTCCGCGCGGTCGAGGGCCGCGCTGACGCTACGGCCGTACCCGGGATCACCGGCCTGACGATCACCATTCCGGTCGGGCAGCGGGTCCTCCCGCTCCCGGACGGCGACCGGTACCTGGGTTTTATTTTTGCCGAGGCCGACATTCGCCAGGATGTCGAGCAGGCGCTCATCGCTGCCCGTGACCAGCTGCGCGTGGTAATAGATTGACCTGCTTGACATTCTCCAGGCGCTGAAGGGCCTGACCAGTTCCGCCACCGGGCCGGCTTGGCTTGGGTGCGTTAGAGTCGTGCCGTGACAGACAGCGATGACTGGCGGGTAACCGTCTCCCTGACCGGCCAGGCACAAGCCGAACAGGCGCAGCAGGCATTGTCCCAGCATGAGGTGGAAGAAGACGTCCGCCGCCAGCTCGGCCGCACCATCGCCGTGGGCGCGGGTGACTCGCAGATTTTCCTGTACGCAGGCACCGAGATCGCCGCCAGGGAGGCTGAGCGGGTCGCCCGCGACGTGCTGGCCCAGCATGACATTCAGGCGGAGTTCGCGCTGCATCGATGGCATCCCATCGAGGAGCAGTGGGAGAGCCCGGACGTCGCGATGCCGCAGACCGAAGCCGAGCAGCAGGCGGAGCACCAGCGGCTCGTGGACTCGGAAACCGCCGAGTCCGTGGCCGCCGGGATCGGCCGATGGCAGGCCCGGGTTGAGTTCCCGTCGCACCGCGAGGCGGTCGCGCTGGCGCGCAAGCTGGAAGGTGAGGGCCTGCCGGTGGTGCGGCGCTGGAAGTTCCTGATCGTCGCCGCTGACAACGAGGACGACGTCCGGGAACTCGCTGGACAGATCAGGCGGGAGGCACCGCCCGACGCCGTGGTCCGCGTCGAGGAACCTGGCGCAGTAGGTTGGGTGTTCATCCCGTCGTGACCGACACAGGGCCCACGGGTACCGGCGCCGTTCGGCCCAATCCTGACCGCGGATGCGCGGCGCCCGTTAGTGGCTGGCGTAGAAGCTGGCGACGGCACTGAAGGCCTGTTTGGGCTCCCAGGGCAGGTCGGGATAGGTGGTGCCGCGCCCGCGGGCGTAGGTCTTGACCAGGCTGGTCGCGGTCATGTCGAGGTCGTAGCGCGGGTCGGCGCTGTGGGTCAGCCAGGGATCGGCGAAGGTCCAGACGAAGGCGCCGTCCGCGCCCTCGGCGTCGAGGATGCCGAGCGTCTTGGTGAGCTCGCGCGCCTGGTGTCCTTCGTCTCGGAGGTGGCTGCCCTTCTTCAGTGTCGGTTACTGCTGGTCAGTTTGGTTCTTGAGGTGTTGTGGCGGCTTGTTGTCCAGGCAGCAGCGGACGAAGTCCTGGACGACGGGGTCGGTGTCGTTGGCGGGCGGCCAGGCGACGCCGGCCTGGCTAGGGCTGACGCCGGTGACGGGCCGGTAGGTGATGCCGGGGCGTGCGTAGTAGCGGGCGGCGGATTCGGGGGCCAGGGCGATGCCGTAGCCATTGGCGATCGCGGTCAGCCAGGCGTCGGGCTGGTCGGTGACGTATCCGATGCGGACCGGGTGGCCCTGGCGTTCGCCGGTGGCCAGCCAGTAATCGCGCCACCAGCCGCTTTCTGTGGGGGCGGCGACGAACGGCTCGTCCCACAGCTGGTG
>JBAUAY010000369.1:0-8381 GCA_049676235.1 Streptosporangiaceae bacterium | reverse complement strand
GCCTGATCACCGCCCGCATCCGCGCCGGGCTGGCCAGCGAGCCGCGCTTCCCCGCCGCGGTGGCCGCGCTGGGCCCGCCCGCCGACGTACCTACCGACCTGCTCAAGCTCGCGACCGCGTTCGCGCGCATCTTCCTGGTGTACGGGCGCAGGCAGCCGATCGCCTTCGTGCACGCGGTCACCGCGCCGGTCGCGGCCCGCTCCGTGCTCGGGCTACTGCCCGTCGACCTAGCCCGGCCCAGCTACGACGCACTCTGGCAGACCGCTGCGGCCCTTTACTCGGCATTCGCCGCCGATGCCGTGCCGGAACCAGTGCCGGCCGCCGCTCCACCCGCGCCGGACCTGCTGGCCGACCGGGCCGCCGGCACCGGCGACGTACACGCCATCAAGCTGACCGAGGCATGCCTGCGGCTGTACGCCGAATCACCGGACCCCGCGCTGCTGCACGCCGCCGCGCGCGCCTGCCAGCTGCTCGGCTGACCGGCCCGAGGCAAAACCCCGTGCGGGTCACCGGAGCCCCGGATCTGAGCCAGGTAGCATGTGCCCAGCCGGTAGGTAAAGACAGCTGATTCGCCGGCACCCATGGCGGCCACATCGAAGAAAAAACTCCATGACGAAGTCCAGTTCGCCAAGACCAGCGCCCTCGCCTGCTGCGCTGCATGATCTGCCGGCCACGAGCGACGAGAGGCGAGCAGCGGGGAAGGCCGCCCGGAAACGGGCTCGACGGGGCTCGCTGGGGTACTGGGCAGAACAGGAGCGCGGGCACGATGCGCTGGAGACGATCCTGGCCCAGAACCAGATCCGGGTTCCCGAGCTGGTTCCCATCCGGCATCAACGTATGGCGGCCTCGGCCTGGAATTACTACCGGGGTGCTGCCGCGGTCATGGCCGGCGACCTCGCGTCCCAGCCCAGCAGCGGGCTGATGGTGCAGCTATGCGGTGACGCCCACATACTGAACTTCGGCCTGTGGGCCACGCCGGAGCGGAACCTGTTTTTCGACCTGCGCGACTTCGACGAAACTCACCCCGGCCCGTTCGAGTGGGACATCAAGCGCTTTGCCGCCAGTGTTGTGGTAGCGGCGCGGGAGAACCAGATCAAGCCGGCGCGGGCCGCTGCCGCGGTAACCGCCGGCGTGGAGGCCTACTGCAGCCGCATGCGCCGGTACACGATGATGCCCGAGCTCGACATCTGGTACGACGGCATGCACGTCGACAGCCTGATCAGCTACTTCGAGCCGGCCGACCGCGGGCGGGTTTCGATCCACATCGAGAAGAAGCGGAAACGCCGCACCAGCCGCGGAGCGTTCGCCAAGCTCACGACGATGACGCACGGGCGGCCCCGAATAACCGAGGATCCCCCGATCCGCGTCACGATCAGCGACGACGAACAAGCCGATCTGGTCGACCACTTCCTGGCCGGGTACCGGCTGACCCTCCAGGAGGACCGGCGGAGCCTGTTCGACCGGTTCACCGAGGTCGATGTGGTCCGCCAGGTGGTGGGGGTAGGCAGCGTGGGGATGCAGGTCTACCTGGTGCTCCTCGAGGGCCGCACCGGCGCCGACCCGTTGTTCCTGCAGGTCAAGCAGGCCGGGCCGTCGGTATATGAGGCCCACACCCAGCCCAGCCGCCACGGCAACCACGGCGCCCGGGTGATCAACGGCAAACGGCTGGTCCAGAGCGCCACCGACATCTTCGTCGGCTGGGGCTCGCTCCACGGCAAGGACTACTACGTGCGGCAGTTCCGCGACATGAAGATCATCCCGACCACCGAACTGATCGCCCCCCGGCTCGTCGAGTTCGCTACCGCGTGCGGCGAGACACTCGCCCGCGCCCACGCCCGCACTGGCGACCCGGTGGCCATCGATAGCTACATCGGCAAGGGTCCCAACTTCACCGCGGCGATCGGCCGGTTCGCCCGCCAGTACGCCGATCAGAACGAGCGAGACCACGCCCAGCTCGTCAGCGCCATCGCCGCCGGCACCGCCGAGAGCCTGCCGGGCTGAAAGCCGGCCGACATCCGCGGGCCCGCCCGTTCAGGTAGCGGGCCACAGATCCTCCGGTTCACGTCCGCGGGTTTCTGGGAGCAGCCAGAACAGCACCATGACCAGTGCCGGAGGCAAGAAGGTGACCAGCCCGGCTGCTGCGAACCGATGGCCGCTTCCGGCCACCGCGCCGAAGGCGACCAGGCCGGTGACTGCCCCCAGCACGCCTGCCGCCAGTGACCAGCCCGCCACTGAGGCCCGGACGGATGTGGGAAACAACTCGTTTACCAGCGCCCCGGCCGCCGGGGCGAAGACCGAGGCGGCGAACACGCCGAGGATGTAGCCGGCCAGCAGCGCCGGGCTAGAACCGGTGTAGGTCAAGGTGGCGAACAGGGCCACGGTCACCATGGCCAGTGCACCGGTCAGGCGCCGGCCTACCCGGTCCGCCAGCCACCGTCCGGCCAGGAGCCCGGCCAGCCCGGCGACGCCGGCACCTACCACCATGCCCGCCGTCACGATGCCTGGCTGGCGGAGGACGTTCTGCGCGAAAAGGAAGACGAAGCTGTTGGCCGGCCCGGTAATGACTGACACGGCGAAGGCCAGTGCCACGATCACCGCCAGGCGGCGCCGGAACGGCCTGGCCACGGCATCGAGCACCGGGACCGGATGCCCGGACCGGGCTGCGGCCACCGTGAACCGGTCAGGCTCTTCGATCCAGCGCCCGAGCAGGGGCAGCAGGGCCAAGGGGACCAGGGCCAGAGCGAACACGCCGCGGAACCCGAGCGTGCTCGCCGCCAGGCTGTGCACCACGGCGATGACCCCCGCGCCGGCGCCGTACCCAGCGGCGATAAGCGCCACCGCCTTGGCCCGGTCCGCCGAGGCGGTCTGCTCCGCCGCGGTGACCTGCGCCAGCCCGTTCGTGGCGCTGAGCAACGGACGGCCACAGGCGAAGATGGCCACGAACGCCCAGTAGCTGGGGCTGGCCGCAGCCAGCGCTGTCATGGCCAGCCCCGCGCCGACCGTGACGAGCAGCAACTTCCGGCGGCCGAAGCGGTCGGCCAGGCCAGTGACCGGAAGCGCGCCCAGCGACGCCAGTCGCATGATGGCCAGTCCGATACCCAGGTCGGTGCCCGACAGCCCGGCCTGGTCGGCGAGGGTCGCGCCGTGGTTCACCTGGCCGAACCCCCGGGCCACGTCGCCGAGGGCGGCTACGACGCCGAACTGCCCGAACCCCGAGGCGAAGGCGGCGACAGCCACACCGACCACGGCCCGGTCGTTCCAGCGATGCAAACGCAGCCCGCCCGGCCCGGGTACGGGGGCCTTGCCCCGACCAGTCGGCTCGGCGGGGGGACAGCCTTCAGGCGTCGGCGTCACTGTCGGCGCCCGGCGACTGGCCAAGCCAGTCCGCGTAGGACCTGGATTCATCCGGGCTGGGTTCCGCGCCGCCGGGTAGGGCCTGGGCGAACACGAGCGCTGCGGCGGCCTGGAGTTCGCTGCGGAGCAGATCGGCGGGGCCGGTCGCCTCGAATCCCAGGGTCCACCAGTCCCGGCCGCGCGTGCGGACCTCGGTGAGTTCCACCGCGCACCGCGGCTCGCCGCCCAGCCCCGGGGCGCGGGCCACGACCGGCCCGCTGGCCAGCGGGAACTGGCTGATCTGCCGCCTCTTGCGTACCGTCCTCCAGCCGGCCAGGTCACCGTCGTCCTGGCCGAACGGGCTAACGGGAAAGGACCACTTCTGCCAGGACTCCACGTGCCCGCGGGCACGGTCGGCCACCTCGAGGATTCCCTGGCTGCCGCGGTACACCTTTACCTCCAGCGCCTCGCCCCCGCGGACCTTGACCGACAGCCCGCGCAACCGCGGATCCAGGAGGTAGGTATCCTCGCGTGACTCCGTCCGGACCGGGAACCGCCCGAACCATCCGGCCACCGCCGCCTCCAGCTGGCCCGGAAAGATCCAGCGCACCTCCAGGCTGCGGACTCCTTCGGTAACCGGGCTCCCGGGCAGTTCAGCCGTCATCGTCAGATGCTCCTGCCGGGCTTGTCGGCAAGTTCCGTGCCCTGCCGCCGTATGCCCAGATCTTTAGGACTTGCCGGGCTCGTAGTCCGTGGCCAACAGGTCACCTTGCGCGGCCCCGAGGGCGGTCTTGTCGCCGCCGCGGCCGCGCAGGACGAAGGCGATGACGACGGCGATCGCGGCGCCGGCGATCGGCCCGGCGATGTAGACCCAGTAGCTGGTGAAGGTGGTGGAGACCAGGTCGGGTCCGAAGGTGCGGGCCGGGTTCATCGAGGCGCCGGAGATGGGGCTGCCCCACAGGCCGGCCAGCGCGATGTAGGCCCCGACCGCGAACGCGCCGATGACGCCGACGTTCTGCGCGCCTGAGGCCGTGCCCAGGATCACGCTGACCAGGCCCGCGGTCAAGATGAACTCCATCCAGAACGCAGCCCCAGCGGAATAACCGGACGCAGGGTAGTTGGACCCGTATGAGGCGGAGACGTTGATGATGGCGTGCAGGACCAGGGCGGCCAGGGTCGCGCCGACCAGCTGGATGATGATGTAGCCCGGGACGCGCCGCCAGGGGAAGTCGCCGCGCAGGGCGAAGGCGATGCTGACGGCCGGGTTCAGGTGCGCGCCGGAAATCTTGCCCATGTACAAGATGATCCCCATGACCGTCAGCGCGGGCGCGGTGACGGCGGCGGTGTGGCTGATCACGCCGGGGAAGGCGTGGCCCATCATGCCCCCGCCGGCGGCCGCCAGCACCAGGAAGAAGGTCCCGAGCAGTTCGGAGAACAGGCGCCGCCACTCCTGGCGCGGGTCGTTGAAGTCGGTGATGCGGTCGATGACGCTCTGCTCGTAGCGGGCCAGCGGGCCCAGAGGGCTCGGCGTGGGTACTTGCTGTTCAGCGGTCATGGCTGCCTCACATCGGGGGTCAAGTGGGGGAACACGTGCCCGGACAGCTGGCCCGTCAGGGCGGCGGCGGGCGGCATCTTACCTATCGGGTTCGGCGGTGATCCGTCCCGAGGCGACGGGCACTCCCGCTGTGCCGTCATCGTGGCCTCCCATGCCGGAACTGGCGGAACCTTGACTCCGGTCCCCTTAGTCACCTATGCCATCGATTTCACCGCGCGCGACCTGCAGAAGCATCCTCCATACCGGGTGAGAAGGAGAGACCGGGCCCCTCAGTGGCCGAGGAGGCCGAGATCCCGCGGCCGAGACCGCCTGGCAGCGTGCGGAGGCCCGAGCTTCCGTTAGATCGAAGTCGTCTCCGGCTTGAGAGCCAGCAGCTTGGGGTTCAGCGCCGAGAGGAACGCCAGCGCGAAGAACTCGGCGCTCATCGCCCGTCAGCCAGCATCCGTCATCATCCTCGCCTGGCCGCGCGCTGCGACCGGGTGGCCCGATGACGCGCGTCGCTACCGCTCATGCCCCGACAGGCTCTTAGATTTCGGTGGTGGCTTCGGCTTTGCCGTCCTTGACGGCGGCCTGGAGCGCGGCGTAGTCGAGTTCGTTCTGGTCGGCGTAGGTTTCGGCGAAGTCGGCGATGGCCTGGTCGAACTTGTCCGAGCCGCCGAGGTAGGCGGCCAGCGCGACGCGGTCGCCGGAACGGGCGTGCGCCCGGGCCAGGGTCCACCCGCACAGCCGGGCATACAGCGTCATGCCCTCCGGGAGCATCAGCTCGATCGGCACCGAGAACTTCCAGTCCCGCAACTGCCGGACGTAGAAGTCGCGGTCCACCCCGTCGAGGGGGTTGGGGACCCGGGTCCAGCCCAGGAAGATGTCGCTCTGAGCCTGCATCAGGTGCTGCCCGGCGACCACCCGCTCGCCCTGGTTGTTGTACCGGCTGCGCCCGGCGTAGTTCGCCAGGACGGACGGCTGGGCCTCCTTGGCCTGCAGGAACAGCGGCTCGTCGCCGTCCCCGGCGTCCATCAGCACGACCCAGGCGCGGGTGCCGACACTGCCGACCCCGACGACCTTGCGGGCCACCTGGACCAGGGTGAACTGCTCCAGCAGATGCCGCCGGTCGGACTGCAGAGTGCGCCGGTACTTGCCTAGGACGGCGCGGAGCAGTTCGTAGATCGTGTCGGCCTGCACCTCGGCGAAGACCTCCTCGACCGGGACGATCATCGGCGGGTCGCTGATGATCCGCCGCTGCCCGCCGGCCACGGTGGTCAGCTTGTCCAGCGCCTTCGTGCTGTCGCTGGTGTGGGCCTTGGCCAGCAGCTTCTCGGCGAGCTTGAACCTTTTCGCCTTGATCTGGGACCGGAACTCGGCGACGACCGGCTCGATGTCCAGGTGCGCGTACCAGACGTCCAGGAACGGCTGCCCCGCGAACCCGCGCATCGCCGTGCGGTATCCCGCTCCCGCCGCCAGCGCGATCTTGCGCCGGGCCTTGGCGGGAAACCCGAGGTCCCGCCCCGCCACCGCCAGGCTCGCGGCCAGCCGCTTGACATCCCACTCGAACGGCCCCGGCAGCGTCTCATCGAAGTCGTTGACGTCGAAGACCAGGTTCCGCTCCGGCGAGGCGAACGCCCCGAAATTCGACAAGTGGGCATCCCCGCACAGCTGCACCCGCAGCCCTGAGGCCGGCGTGCCCGCCAGGTCCGCCGCCATCGGCAGCGCCGCCCCCCGGTAGAACGTGAACGGCGACACCAGCATCCGCCCGTGCCGCACCGGCACCAGCTCCGGCACCCGCGACGCCGCCTGACCCAAAAGCAGCCCGACCGGATCCCGCCCTCGGCCCGGCGAGAACTCCGCATGCGACTCCAGCGGCGCCACCACCCGGGCATCCTTCCCCCGCGCCACCCGGTCCGCCCGGCTCAGATGCTCCACCGCCGCAGCCCGCGCCTGCCCTCCCGCGGAAACCCGTGCCCCAGACGTACCTGACGTACCTGATTTCCTGGCCTCAGCACCAGCAGCCGTCGCAGACATGCCAACTCCCTCCGGGCCACGGCGGCATGAAACCGCCGACTGGTAACGCACCGCGGATGGATCCCGCGATGCTGATACCAGGCAAGCATCACTACGCCGGGACGGCATCCCCCCGGCGGGGTGAACTCGCCATTCGCGGTCCCGCGAGGAGCCAGCCCGCATGCGCGCAGGCCGTATCGCTGCCTTCCGGACGTGCACGTCACGACCCAGGCCGTGGGAGGATAATCATCTGGTGTGGGAGATCCGATCGCCGGGGGCGCGCAAGCACCGCATCGGCCCGGCGTCGGCCCGCCGCGTCTCGGCCATCACGACCCCGGCCGAGACGACCAGCCACCAGCGGAGACCCTGGCCTGACGGTACGTGGGCCAGGACAATCCGCACCGCGACTGAGAGGTGATCGCCGTGGAGAACGAAGCCGGGCGGGAAGCGTTCCTGCCGGTGATACACGTCATGTCGGCCAGCCTCCGGAAGCGGGGTGATGACGGTGTCTGAGGATCCGCAGCCAAGTGCCACCCCTGATACGCCGGCCGTCCCGGAGGTCGTCCAGGACGCCAGCCCGACCCAGGGAACGCGCCTGACCGACATCGTCGTCGGCCGCGTCACTGACCAGGCGCGCCGCACGGCCAAGGCCGCGAGGGCCGGACGGGTAGCGAACGCCGGCGGCGAGCCGGGAGTGCTGGACCTGACGCCGTTGCGCGAGCTGATCCCCGAGCTGACGGAAGAGCTGCGGAAGGTGAGGCCGCGGGAGCGGATAGCCCGCGCGCTGCGGCAGGCGGCCGACATCATCGACCCGCAGACTCCGGTCCGCTGAGCTCAGCCCGCTCGCGGGGCCCAGCGCCCAGGGCTATTTCCGGCCGCCGCTAAGGGCCGCAGACACTCCTGTCGGCTGGGACGAGGACGGCGTGGCCGACTGGCGCCGGACGGGGTCGTCGCCGATAACCCGGGCCAGCGGCGCTGGCAGCGGATCCCGCTGTCCCTGCACTTCCGCGCGGTCAAGCCGTAACCGGCTAGTCCGCCGCGGGTCATCGCCGGTCGGCGGCCGCCTTGACGCCGTCGATGAACAGCCCGATGCCGAACCGGTAGTGGAACTCGGGGTCGTCGCACGCGCTCATCGGCGCCGCGCACTCGACGAGCCGGGGGTACGTGGCGGCGGGCAGCATGGCCAGCTCGATCTGGTTGCGCCGCTGCATCTCGGCGCGTTCGTCGGCCGATAGCTCAGGGTGGTATCCGGGCTCGCTCATGACCAGCGTGATCCCGGTCCACAGCGCGCTGCGGGCGATCGCGCTGGCGTGCCGAGGATCGAACCCCGCGTTGCGCAAGATGTCGAGGGTGACCTCGGCGGTACGCCGCGCCGCCTCGTTCCGCTTCTCGTGCTCGAGCAGCAGCTGGGGCGCTGATGGGTGGACGCGCAGCACGCTGACCAGGGATTCCAGCAACCCCCGAAGCTGGGCCCACCACGGCGCCGTGGCGTCGACGT
>JBAUAY010000368.1:0-3759 GCA_049676235.1 Streptosporangiaceae bacterium | reverse complement strand
CGCCGCAGCACTGGCGGCCATGCTCGTTCCGCACGTGCGGGTTGAGCTGGGCCTCGCTCGTCTCCGGCGCGGCGGCCCCGGACTCGATCAGCTCCCTGGCCCGGGCGACGGCGGTCGCCTCCAGGTTGCCGCCGCCGACGCTGCCCCAGGTGCGGTCGCGGCCGACCACCATCTTGGCGCCTGCCTCGCGCGGCGCGTGCCCGCGCGCCTCGGCCACGGTCACCAGCACGCCGGGCTGGCCTTCGTCCCTGAGCTGCTGCGCGGCCTTGAGCCAGTCCATCTCACACCGCCGCGTAAGCGGGCGCGGGCGCAGGCTCCCCGGTCCGGGCGATGGCGTCGCGGGCGGCCTGGACGGCCCAGTAGACGGCTTCCGGGGTGGACGGGCAGCCGAGGTCGACACTCCAGCCGGCCGGGCCGAACTCGGCCACCGCCTGCCGCAGCGCCTCCCGCACGCTGAACGCCTCCATCAGCGGCGGCTCGCCGACCGCCTTGGAGCCGTAGACCACGCCGGATTCGGTGGCCCGCTCAAACAGGTGCACGTTGAACACCGGCGGCATTTCCGAGAAGCTCGGGATCTTGTAGGTGCTCGCGGCCTGGGTGTTCAGCCGGCCCCGGTTCTTGCCGTCGGTCTCGTCCCAGAGCAGCTCCTCCAGCGTCAGCCAGCCGACGCCCTGCACGAAGCCGCCCTCGACCTGGCCGAGGTCGACCAGCGGGGACAGGCTGTCGCCCACGTCGTGCACGATGTCTGCGCGCCGCAGCCGGTAGGCGCCGGTGAACCCGTCCACCTCGACCTCGGCCGCCGCGGCGCCGTAGGCGAAGTACTTGAACGGCTCGCCCTGCATCCGTTCCGCGTCCCAGTGCAGCCCGGCCGTGCGGTAGAAGCCGGCCGCCCAGAGCTGGACCCGCCGGTAGTACGCGTCGTGCACCAGGTCGGCCCAGGCGATCTGCTTATCGTGGAAACCGATGCCGGTGACCACGCCGTCGCAGAAGCGCACGTCGTCCGGGTGCACGCCGAGCCGGCCGCCCGCCACCACGGCGAGCCGCTCGCGGATCTGGTCGCAGGCGTTCTTGACCGCGCCGCCGTTGATGTCCGCACCGGAACTGGCCGCGGTGGCCGAGGTGTTCGGCACCTTGTCAGTGCGCGTTGGCGCCAGCCGCACCGTCTTCATCGGTACTCCGAGCGCGGTCGCCGCGACCTGGATCATCTTGGTGTGCAGGCCCTGTCCCATCTCGGTGCCGCCGTGGTTGATCAGCACCGAGCCGTCCTTGTACACGTGCACCAGCGCGCCGGCCTGGTTGAAAGCGGTGAGGTTGAACGAGATGCCGAACTTGACCGGGGTGATCGCCAGCCCGCGCTTGGTGTCCGGATGGGCGGCGTTGAACATGGCCACTTCGGCCTGGCGGCGGGCGAACTCGCTGCGTTCCATCACCTGGGACCAGATCGCCTCGAGCCGCTCGGCGTGCCGCACCGGCTGCCCGTACGGGGTGGCCTGGCCGGGCGCGTAGAAATTCCGGTGCCGCAGCTCGTGCGGGGTCAGCCCGAGCCGCGGCGCGCAGCGGCCCATGATGTCCTCGATGACGATCATGCCCTGCGGCCCGCCGAAGCCGCGGAACGCGGTATTCGATTGCCGGTTAGTCTTGGCGATCCGCCCGGTGACCTCGATGTCGGGGATCCAGTACGCGTTGTCGATGTGGCACAGCGCCCGGGCCAGCACCGGCTCGGACAGGTCCATGCTCCAGCCGCCGTTTGACGTCAGCGTGGCCCGCAGCGCGCACAGCCGGTGGCCTGAGTCGAAGCCGGCCTCCCAGGTAGCGAAGAACGGGTGCCGCTTGCCGGTCATCGTGATGTCCTGGGTGCGGTTCAGCCGCAGGCTCACCGGGTGCCCGGTGAGCGTGGCGCCGAGCGCGGCCACCGCGGCCAGTCCGTGCGGCTGGAATTCCTTGCCGCCGAAGCCGCCGCCCATCCGCAGGCACTGCACCGTGACCTCGTGGGCGCTCGCGCCGAGCACGTGCGCCACGATGTCCTGGGTCTCGGACGGATGCTGCGTGCTGGACTGCACGAAGATCTGGCCGTTCTCGTCGACCAGCGCCAGCGCGGCGTTGGTCTCCAGGTAGAAGTGCTCCTGACCGCCGATCTCGAGCTCGCCGCTGAACCGGTACGCCGCCTGCTCAAGCCCGGCGGCCGCGTCGCCGCGACTGACCGTCCGCTGGTGGCCCTGGTAACTGCCGGCCTTGATCGCGTCGTGCACGCTGACCAGCGCGAGCAGCGGCTCGTAGTCGACCTCGACCGCCTCGGCACCCTGCCGGGCCGCCTCCAGCGTCTCGCCGAGCACCCAGCAGACCGCGTGCCCGTAGTACATGACCTCGCTCGGGAACAACGGCTCGTCGTGCTTCTCGCCGGCGTCGTTGAGGCCGGGCACGTCCTCGGCGGTCAGCACCCGGACCACGCCGGGCACGTCGTAGGCGGCCTCGGCGCGCAGGCCGGTGATCCGGGCGTGCGCGTGCGGGGCCTGGACCGGCCAGGCGTGCAGCGTGGCGTGGGTACGGCCGACCAGGTCCTGGGTGTACAGCGCGGCGCCGGTGACGTGCAGGTCCGCGCTCTCGTGAGAGACCGCCATGCCCACTACGGGCTGGTCCGGGCGGTCGGCCAGCGGTCCGTATCCCTTGCTCATGACCGGGCCTCCTTGGTCTCGGCGTAGAACTTCGGCAGCGAGTTGCGCAGCATCGCGATCCGGTAGGCCTCGCTGGCGCGGTGATCGCTCATCGGCGTGCCCGCCCGGGCCATCTCCTCGGCGGCCGCCGCAACCACCTCGCGGGTCCACGGCCGGCCGGTCAGCTTCTCCTCGGCGGCCAGGGCGCGTATAGGCGTGGCTGCCACCCCGCCGAGGCCGATCCGGACCGAGGCGACCTGGCCCTCATCGTCCAGCCTCAGCGCGTACGCCACCGCCACGCCCGAGATGTCGTCGAACCGGCGCTTGCAGATCTTGTGAAACGCGGTGACCGGGGCGACCGGCAGCGGGATCCTGATCGTCTTGATCAGCTCGCCGGGATATCGGACGCTCTGCCGGTAGCCGGTGAAGTATTCGGCCAGCGCGACCTCGCGCTCACCCGCGGTGGACGCCAGTACCAGCGAAGCGTCCAGGGCGAGCAGCGCGGGCGGGGTGTCGCCGATCGGCGAGGCGGTGCCGAGGTTGCCGCCGAGCGTGGCCCCGTTGCGGATCAGCCGCGACGCGAACTGCGGGAACATCTCCTCAAGCAACGGCACCCGGCCAGCCAGCCGGGCCTCGATCTCCGACAGGCTCAGCGCGGCGCCGATGTCGATCCAGTCGGCGCCGACCGAGAACCCGCGCAGCTCCTCGATCCGGTCGATGCCGATGGTCTGCGCGGCGCGCGCGTGCCTGATGTTCAGCTCGACGCCCCAGTCGGTGGACCCGGCCACCAGCCGCGCGTCGGGTTCGGCGGCCAGCAATTCGAGGGCCTCGTCCAGGCTCGCCGGGCGGACGTAGCGGCCCTGCTCGTTCGCGGTCGTGGTGGCGGCGGCCGCCGGCGCGGGTCCGGCCAGCCGGGCCAGGAACGGGTCGTCTGCCTCGGGCTGGCCGAGGGCGTACGCCGCGTCCCTGATCGGCCGGTACCCGGTGCACCGGCACAGGTTGCCGCTGAGCGCGTGCAGGTCGAACCCGTTCGGCCCGTGCTCCTCGTCGCCCGCGCCTGACTCGTTCCCGCCGCGCGCACCGTCGGCGGTGGCGGTGATGCCGGATC
>JBAUAY010000367.1:0-4148 GCA_049676235.1 Streptosporangiaceae bacterium | reverse complement strand
GGCCAGCGCCCGGCTATCCAGCACGTCTTCCACCGTGTTGACCGGCCGTGCCCCAAGGTGCCGGACCATGTGCGCTCCGGCCGTCTCGTCTTCCTCGGTGCCGGTGATGAGCCGGCGGTACAGCGAGCAGCGCTCGTTCAGTTCCTCGTGGGTCCCGCTATCGGCGACCCGGCCCTGATCCAGGACCACGATCCGGTCGGCCAGGTTCAGCGTCGACCGGCGATGCGCGATGATCAGCGTGGTACGGCCCCGCATCACTTCGCGCAGCGCGGCGTGGATCTCGGCCTCCAGGCGCGGGTCGATGGCCGAGGTCGCGTCGTCGAGCAGCAGTAGCCGGGGATCGGTGACCAGCGCCCGGGCCAGCGCCACGCGCTGCCGCTGCCCGCCGGAGAGGGTCAGGCCCTGCTCACCGACGACCGTGTCGTAGCCCTGGGGCAGCCGCACGATGAACTCGTGTGCTTGGGCCGCCTCGGCCGCGGCGATGACCTGCTCGTCGGTCGCGTCAGGGCGCCCGTAGGCGATGTTGGCCCTGATCGTGTCGGAGAACAGGAAGCTGTCCTCCATGACTAGGCCGATCGCGGCGCGCAGCGAGTCCCGGGTCACGTCGGCGACGTCGTACCCGCCGACGCGGACCGTGCCGGCCTGCGGGTCGTAGAAGCGGGACAGCAGCAGCGCCAGGGTGGACTTGCCCGAGCCGGACGCGCCGACCACGGCGACCGTCTCGCCCGGCTCGACACGGAGCGAGAGGCCACGCAGCACCGGCTGGGACGCCACGTAGCCGAACCGGACGTCGTCGAAGCTAAGGCCGGTCGCGTCCGGCGGGAGCTCGGTCGCGTCCGGCTTGTCGCTGATGGCCGGCCGCGAGTCGATGATGTCGAACACCCGGATGACGCTGGCCCGCGCCTCCTGCCCGATGGTGATCATCATCGTGAGCGTGCGTACCGGGCCGGTCATCAGGGCCAGGTAGGCCGAGAACGCGAGGAACGTGCCCAGCGTGATGGAGCCCTGAATGGCGAGCCAGCCGCCCAGCGCGAGCACGCCGACCATGCCCAGGGACGGGATGGCGGTCAGCGCGGGGTTGTACCTGGCCGTCAGCCGGACCATCCGCAGCCGGGACGCGAACAGGTTCCTGCTCGTCTCTTCCAGCCGCTCCTGCTCCTGCTCCTCCTGGCCGAAACCCTTGACCACGCGCACGCCGCCGATGGCCTCGTCGACGACGCCGGCCACGTCGCCCGACTGCTGCTGCGCGTGCCAGCTCGCCGGGAACAGTCTGCGCCGCGACGCGAGCGCGATCATCCACAGCGCCGGCGCGACCGTCACGGTCACGATCGTCAGCACCGGCGAGAGCACCACCATGATGCCGATGGACAGCACGAAAAGCGCGAGGTTGCCGAGCGTGATCGGCACCATGGACAGGATGGACTGCACCATGTTCAGGTCCGAGATGGACCGGCCGACCAGCTGCCCGGTGTGGATCTCGTCCTGGCGCGCGCCGTCCAGCCGGGACAGCGAGTCGAAGAGCTCGGTGCGCAGGTCATGCTGGACGTCCAGGGAGAGCTTGCCACCCCGGTAGCGGCGCAGGTAGATGCCGGCGAAGTTCACTGCGGCCGCGATGACGAGCAGGCCAGCCAGCGGCCAGATCGACTCCCGCTGGGTCACGATCACGTTGTCGATGATCTGCCGCTGCACCAGGGGTATCGCCGCAGTCGCGGCCGTCGCCAACAGCGCGCCGGTCATCGCGATGAGGACCGTCCGGCGATAACGCCAGCAGTACCCCGCCAGCCGCCTTAGCCACCCGTAGTCCGAAGCCCGCGTCCCAGCCGTGTTTCCTGTCCTCCCTGACCGCGTTACCCCTATGTCGCGCAGAGAGGTTAACAGCCAGCCCCCAAGATTCATTTCCCTAACTAACTATCTTGCGTGCTCGGTCAGCGAGCGAGCAGCAGTCAGGGGTAGCCGTCGCCGGCGGTCCGCGAGGGCGGATAAGTGGGCCGCTCGCGGCGCACCACATAGCGCCGCGTGGCGCGCAGGGAGACCCCGTAGACCAGCGACCAGATGGCGACGCCGATCACCAGGTTGACCGCGCCCGTGGCGGCTTTCTGCGACAACGGCGCCGTCGAGCTGAACGGGAACACTACGGCCACCAGGGTCGCGAGCACCATGATGAAGCCGAAGAACATCCGCGGCCGCGGGGTCGACAGCAGCAGCAGGTGCATAAGGCCCGTCGCGGCCAGCGCGATCGCGGCGGACGCGAACACGTATCCTGCCGTCGACGCGTCGCCCCAGGCGCCGTCCTGGCGCGGGGACAGAATCGGGATCTTGAATAGCCACCGGCACAGCAGGATGCCGACCAGAGCGATCAGGCCCGCGACGATTGCCGTCGCGACACCGCCCGACCACAGCGCTCTTGCGTCCACCCGGCGCTGGATCTCCGGTGTTGGCGCAGGCCCCGGACCGCCGTAAATTGTCATCGGCTCGCCTAACGGTTGAACAGCGCGTCTACCTAACAGACCTTAACCGCCTGCGGCGGTCCGAAACTCCCCGAAGGGTAATGTCGTGGCCCAGCCCGTCTTGCAGATCATCATAGGCAGTACCCGGCCGGGCCGGGTGGGGCCGGCCGTCGCCGCCTGGATCATCGACCGGGCCCGGGCGCGGGGGGACTTCGATGTGGTGGTGACCGACCTGGCCGAGCTGAACCTGCCGATGTTCGACGAGCCGAACCATCCGCGGCTGCACCAGTACGTTCACCAGCACACCAAGGACTGGAGCGCGGCCGTCGAGGCGTCCGACGCGTTCGTCTTCGTCATCCCCGAGTACAACTACGGGTTCAACGCGGCGACCAAGAACGCCATCGACTATCTGAACTCCGAGTGGCTGAACAAGCCCGCGGGCATCGTCAGCTACGGCGCCGTCGCGGCCGGCACCCGGGCCGCGCAGATGCTCAAGCAGGTCCTGTCCGCCCTCAAAGTCGTGCCGGTCCTCGACTCGGTGAACATTCCGTTCATCCGCGAGAAGCTCGACGAGGACGGCCGGCTGAAGCCGAACGAGATCATGGAACAGGCCGCCGCCGCGATGCTCGACGAGCTGGCCCGCTGGGCGCAGGCCCTGCGCCCGCTGCGTGCGGGCCCTACGACACCGTGACCGAGACCGTGGGGTAGCCGCTGGCCCCGTTGGGCGGGGGCTGGGCCTGAACGCTGGTCTGGGTGTAGCCGGTCTTGTCGGTGGCCCGAGCCTCGAGCACGTGCTGTCCGGGGGTGGCGTCCCATTCCCAGACCCACTGCCGCCAGGTGTCGATACCAGGGACGGCGGCCAGCCGGGCCTCGTTCCACGGTCCCTGATCGACGCGCACGTGGACGGCCTCGATGCCCTTGTGCTGGGCCCAGGCCACGCCGGCCACGGCCGTGGTGCTGCCGTCCCTGAGGTTGTTCAGTCCGTTCGGCACGTCGATGCGGCATTCGGTCTTGACCGGCGCCTGCTGCGACCAGCCGCGCTGCGCCCAGTACGCGTCGTTGCCCGCGAACGTGGTCACGTTGATGTCGGTCACCCACTTGGTCGCGGACACGTAGCCGTAGAGCCCGGGCACCACCATGCGGGCCGGAAAGCCGTGCGCGATGGGCAGCGGCTGGCCGTTCATCGCCACCGCGAGCAGCGCGTCCCGGCCGTCCATCACGGTCTGCACGGGGGTGCCCGAGGTGAACCCGTCCACCGACGTGCACATCAGCTGGTCCGCGCCTGCCTTGATCCCCGCCTCGCGCAGCACCGCGGCCAGGCTGGCGCCGAGCCACTTCGCGTTGCCGATATACGGGCCGCCGACCGGGTTGGACACGCAGCACAAGGTGACGTAGTCCTCGATCAGCGGCCGCTTGAGCAGCTCGTCGAAGGTGAGCGTGATCTCGCGGTTGACCATGCCGTGGATCCGCAGCTGCCAGCTCGACGGGTCGACCTGCGGCAGGACGATAGCGGTGTCCACCCGGTAGAAGCTCGTGTTGGACGTGATGAACGGGGAGAGCCCCGGTATGTCCAGGTTGACGCCGGGCGGCAGCGGCTGCGTGGTGACCGCGGGCTTGGGGATGCGCAGGGCCTGCTGCGCCTTGGACACGCTGCTCCGCTCGGCCAGCAGGCGGCCGGCCAGCCCGGCCCCGGCCGCGATG
>JBAUAY010000366.1:0-5433 GCA_049676235.1 Streptosporangiaceae bacterium | reverse complement strand
GTGACGGTCTTGGGGTCGACGCGAAACATCGTGGCGACCTCCGCGGGCGTCAACAGTGGCTCGGCCTCTGGTGTACGTGCGGACATGTGTGTGGCCTCTCCTCCTGGACCAGTGTTGCGATCCTGCGTTCTTGTGTTGCCTGGTGCTCCGTGGGGAGCCTGTCGGGGATGTCCTATATGGCCGACAGAGACCATATTGCCATCACCAGCGGTGACACGTCGCCCACCCGGCGCAAAGTTTCTGTACGAGATGCCCAGTCACTCCGCCAACCACTGTCACCCAAGGTGAGTCCGGCGATACTCATCGCCGCATCACGGCAGATTCGGAATATTATTCGATAAGTATTCGCCGGCGGTCCCCCGGGGCATTCAGTTGCCAGCTCGAATTCTGCGAACGCGCGCTGCCGACTGTGCGCGGATATACATGCCGGCAGCGAGCTCGCGCTCTCCTCTGGCCTCCCGACGACGGCGGCCCCCGGGTCGGCGCACGCAATACGCTTGGTTCCGATCCCGGGTCAACGATGAGCCGGGACGGGATGAAAGAGTCGCCACCGTGACCAACGTGTTCGCGATACCCCACAGGGAAAACGGCCGCCCCGGACCGGCGGACCATGAACAGGTCGTCTTCTGCCAGGACCACCGCAGCGGGCTCAAAGCGATCATCGGCATCTACTCCACCGCACTGGGCCCCGCGCTCGGCGGTACCCGCTTCTACCCCTACGGCAGCGAAGAGGAAGCCCTCGCTGACGTGCTGAGACTGTCGGCGGCCATGGCCTACAAGAACGCGCTGGCGGGCCTCGACCACGGTGGCGGCAAGGCGGTCATCATCGGCGATCCCGCCCAGATCAAGACCGAGCCGCTGTTGCGCGCGTACGGCCGCTTCGTCGCTTCCCTCGGCGGCCGCTACGTCACCGCGTGTGACGTGGGCACGCGCAGCGAGGACATGGACATCATCGCCAGGGAGTGCCGCTACGTGACCGGCCGGACCACCGCTAACGGCGGCGCGGGGGACTCATCCGTGCTGACCGCGACGGGCGTCATGCACGGAATGCGGGCGGCCGCCGAGCACGCTTGGGGCAGCACCAGCCTGCTCGGCCGGACGGTCGGCGTCGAGGGAGTGGGTAAGGTCGGACACCGGCTGGTCGGCCACCTCATCGAGGCGGGAGCCGAGGTGGTCATCTGCGATGTCAGCGCGGGCGCGATCGAAGCAGTCCGCACTCGTCACCCGGAAGTCCGCGCGGTCGCGGACGTGGCGGCGCTGACCGCCGAGAAACTGGACATCCTGGCCCCGTGCGCGCTGGGCGGGACACTAACCGACCGCGTGGTGGACAGGCTCACCGCGCGTATCGTGTGCGGCGCCGCCAACAACCAGCTGGCCCATCCCGGCATCGAGAAACTACTCGCCGACCGGGGCATCCTCTACGCGCCCGACTACGTGGTCAACTCCGGCGGTGTCATCCAGGTGGCGGACGAGCTGGCCGGCTTTAATTTCGACCGCGCCCGCGCCGCCACTGAGCAGATCTTCACCACTACCGGGAAAGTCCTCGCCATCGCGGACTCCGACGGCGTGCCGCCATCGGTGGCCGCGGACCGCCTGGCCGAGCGGCGGATGTCCGATGTCGGACGGCTGCGCGGAATCTGGCTGGGCACGATGGGATCAGCGTAGGCATCAGGGGCGCAAACCGGGTACGGTTGTACCTGTACGGATGCTGGTGAACGTCGCGCTTCTCGTTGCGAGGAGGCGACGACGTCTTACGACGCAAGAAACCAGCGAGGCGGAGATCATGGGGCCAGACTGGCTCCGGACGTTCGAGGGGGTCGAGCCAATGGGGCGCGGCCGAGCCAAGGCCAAGCAGGTGAAGGTTGCTCGTCAGCTCAAGTACAAGAGCGACGACACAGACCTTGACCGGCTGCGTGCGGAGCTGGGCGTCGGTGCGGACTCGGGTGACGGCAATTACGATTCCGCCGCCGGGGACGACGACGAAGAAGACGATAGTGACGACGACGAAAGTCCCGGGGACGCCTGGAAAGACGCCGAGGACGCCTGGCCGCGCCGGTAGCGGTCAGGATCCGACGCTCAGGCCGTCGAGCACGTGCTTACCCTGGTCGTCGTCAGCGACCGGGATGGGGTACTGCCCGTCGAAACAGGCGCGGCATAGCTGCGTTTCCGGCAACGTCGTCGCTTCGATGAGTCCTGCCAGCGACACGTAGCCGAGTGAGTCCGCGCCGATCGAGGTGCAGATCTCCTCAGGCGACAGGCGCCCGGCGATCAGTTCGGCGCGGGTGGCGAAATCGATGCCGTAGAAGCACGGCCAGCTCACCGGCGGGGACGCGACCCGCACGTGGACCTTGCTGGCGCCGGCCTCGCGGAGCATCGCGACGAGCGCGCGCTGGGTGTTCCCGCGGACGATGGAATCATCGACCACGACGATCCTGCGGCCGACGATGGCGTCCCTGAGCGGGTTCAGCTTCAGCTTGATGCCCCGCTCCCTGATGGTCTGGCTGGGCTGGATGAAGGTCCGGCCGACGTAGGAGTTCTTGACCAGCCCCTGGCCGAAGGGGATGCCGCTGGCTTCGGCGAAACCGATCGCCGCGGGCGTCCCCGACTCAGGCACCGGGATGACCAGGTCGGCGTCCGCGGGATGCTCGGCGGCCAGCTGCCTGCCGACTGCGACGCGGGTGGCGTGTACCCCCCGGCCGGAGATCGTGGTGTCTGGTCGGGCCAGGTAGACGTACTCGAACAGGCACCCGCTCGGCTTCGGCGCCGCGAACGTCCGGGACCGCACCCCGCGCCCGTCGATGCAGACGAGCTCGCCGGGCGCGATCTCCCGAACGAACCTGGCTCCCACGATGTCCAGCGCGGCCGTCTCGCTCGCCACCACCCAGCCGGTGTCCAGCCGGCCGAGCACGAGCGGCCGGAAGCCGTGCGGGTCCCGTGCCGCGTACAGCGTCTGCTCGTCCATGAAGACCAGCGAGTACGCGCCCTTGGCCAGTGGCAGCACGGTCGCCGCCGCGGTCTCGACCACACTGGCCGCTGGATCGGCGCTGCCCCCGTCGGGTGCTGGGCCGGCGCCGACCCCGTTGAGCGCGGCGCGGTCGCTGACGAACAGCGCCGTGAGCACATCGGTGTCTGACGTCGCCGCGATGTCGGCGCTGCCCTGGCTTTCTGGGGCCAGGCCGCCGAGCAAGGCGGCGAGTTCGCGGGTGTTGATCAGGTTCCCGTTATGCCCGAGGGCCAGGCTCGTCTTGCCGGTGGAGCGGAAGGTCGGCTGCGCGTTGGCCCAGACCGAGGCACCGGTGGTCGAGTACCGGCAGTGGCCCACCGCGATATGGCCGCGGAGCGCGGTCAGGGCGGGCTCGTCGAATACCTGGGCGACCAGCCCCATCTCCTTGTGCACCATGATGCGGCTGCCGTCGCTGACCGCGATGCCCGCGGACTCCTGCCCCCGGTGCTGCAGCGCGTACAGGCCGTAGTAGGCGAGTTTGGCCACATCCTCGTGCGGGGCCCATACACCGAACACACCGCACGCATCTCGTGGCGGCCGGTCCTCGGGGATAACTTCGTCCGTCAGACGACCGTCGGGGGGTGTCACTGCCTCAGTTTATTCGCTGTTTCTTTTCAAAAGTTGGCGTTATTCAGATCCAGGTGGGGGTGCTCGCCGACCCCAATAACGCTCACAGGAGCGGCAGGTAAGCGCCAAGATCCGCACGCGGGCCACTCGCGGACACGGCACCGGAGCGGACCGCGTCGGCCCAGCCGAGCCGGCCGGCCGCCAGCCGGATCCAGGTCAGGGGATCGGTCTCGACCACGTTCGGCGGCGTGCCCCTGGTGTGCACCGGGCCGGGCAGGCACTGCACGGCCGCCACCGGCGGGACCCGCACCTCCAGCACCCGGCCCGGATGGCGGGCGGCCAGCGCGTACAGCAGGTGCCTGGCCGCGACGCGCTGGTCTTCCGGGTCAGGCGAAGTCCCCGAGTCCAGCGCCCGCAGCACGGCCGCGACGCTTTCCGGTCCGCGCGGGTCCGGACGCCGGGGCGGCATCTGGTCAGCCGAACAACGCGGGCAGCGTCTGGCCGTGTACGGCGGCGAGTTCGGTCAGCGGGATGGCGAAACAGCCGTCCACGACCAGGCTGTCGCCGTCGACGGCACCGATGGTCTCGCCGACCACGCCGTACGCGTCGCGAAGCTGGCCGAAGGCTGCCTCCGCACCAGGGCGGACGGTCACGATGGCACGCCCGGCCGACTCACTGAACAAAGCGGTGAACGGGTCGCCCGGCAGCCGGACCACGCAGCCGACCCTGCCGCGCAGGCACGATTCGGCGAGCGCGATAGCCAGCCCTCCGTCGGACAGGTCGTGGGCCGCGGACAGCAACCCGGCCGCGGCCGCCTCGGCGAGCACGGCCGCTAGCCGCCGTTCGGCGTCGAGGTCGGGCGCCGGAGGACAGCCGCCCAGATGGCCGTGGAGTACGTGCGCCCAGGCCGAGCCGCCGAACTCCTCACCGGTCCGGCCGAGCAGGACAACGCTGTCGCCCTCGGCGCCGAACGCGAGACAGAGCCGGCGGCGCACGTCGTCGTGGACGCCGAGCACGCCGACGACCGGGGTCGGATGAATGGGCACCGTCCCGGTCTGGTTGTAGAAGCTGACGTTCCCGCCGGTGACTGGGACACCGAGGACCGCGCAGCCGTCCGCGAGCCCGCGCACGGCCTCAGCGAACTGCCACATCACCGCGGGGTCCTCGGGCGAGCCGAAATTCAGGCAGTTGGTCACGGCCAGCGGGCGGGCCCCGGTCGCCGCCACGTTCCGGTAGGCCTCGGACAGCGCCAGCTGGGTGCCCAGGTAGGGGTCGAGCCGGCAGTAGCGGCCGTTACCGTCGGTGGCCAGCGCGATGCCGAGCCCGGTCGCCTCGTCCACCCGGATCAGCCCGCCATCTTCCGGCATGGCCAGCACGGTGTCACCGCGGACGTACCGGTCGTACTGATCGGTGACCCAGCTCTTGTCGGCCAGGCCGGGCGACCCGAGCAGGGCTAGCAGATCCGCGCGCAGGCCCCCGCCATCCGCAGGACGGGGCAGCGCGGCCGGGCCGTCGTCGGCCAGCGCGTCCTGGGCGGCTGGGCGCATGGCCGGCCGGGCGTAGACCGGGCCGTCGGCCGCGGAGGCGGGCGGGATGTCCACCACCGGTTCGCCGTGCCAGGTCATGACGAGCCGACCGGTGTCGGTCACCTCGCCGATCACCGCGACCCTGACATCCCACTTGGCGCAGACGCCGAGGAACCGATCCACGCGGGCGGGCTCGACGACCGCCATCATGCGTTCCTGCGACTCGCTCATCAAGATCTCGGGCGGTCCCAGCGACGCGTCCCGCAGCGGCACCTCGTCCAGCCGGACCAGCATGCCGCCGGTACCCGCCGCCGCCAGCTCCGTGGTCGCGCAGGC
>JBAUAY010000365.1:0-12199 GCA_049676235.1 Streptosporangiaceae bacterium | reverse complement strand
TAGGTAATGGCGGCGTTGTTGACCAGGACGTCCAGTTTCCCGTAGCGCTCACCGACCCAGCGCGCCGCGGCAGCCACGCTGGCCGGATCGGTCACGTCGAGCCGGAGCGGTTCGGCGGCCGCCTCGTGCGCCGCGGTGGCGGCCGCGTCCGCCGAGCGGGCGGTCAGCACGACGGTGTGACCGCGCCCGGCCAGCTGGCGGCAGACCTCCCGGCCGATCCCGCGGTTGGCCCCGGTAACCAAACTGACCGTTTCACCCAGGTCCGGAATCATGTTCACCCACTTCAGCGCGGCTAGGCCGGCCTGGTCCTGGGGCGCCGGACACATGAGATGCCGATGAAAGGCAGATAGGCATACGGTAGCGTGGGCGAGGTTGCCATTCCGGGCGGCCAGGAACGGGGGTTCCCCTTGACCGTGCCTCGCTATCGCAGAGTTGTCGTCAAGCTGAGCGGCGAGGCCCTCGCCGGAAAGGGTAGCTCCGGGGTAGATCCGGCCAGTCTGTCCCGCGTCGCCGAGGAAGTTCTCTCCGTGCACGATCTCGGCGTGCAGGTGGCGGTGGTGGTCGGCGGCGGCAACTACTTCCGCGGCCGGATGGCCGAAGGATGGGGCATCAGCCGCGCCGAGGCGGACAACATCGGCATGCTCGGCACCATCATGAACGCGCTGATGCTCCGGGGCGCGCTCACGGCCAGGACGGACACCGACATCCGGGTCATGACCGCGGTGCCCATCCACAGCGTGGCCGAGCCCTTCATCAGGCTCCGGGCGCTGCATCACCTGGAGCGCGGCCTGATCGTCCTGCTCGCGGGCGGCATCGGCCAGCCCTACGTCACCACCGACTACCCGGCGGTGCAGCGGGCGCTCGAGCTGGACGCCGATGCACTGCTGGTGGCCAAGCGCGGAGTGGACGGGGTCTACGACAGCGACCCGCACCTCAATCCCGACGCGATGCGTTACACGACCCTGACCTACGACGAGGCGCTGGCCACCGGGGTGCGCATCATGGACACCAACGCGTTCGTGCTCGCCAACGAGCAGTCGCTGACCATGCACGTGTTCGATGTCGCCGCCGCGGGCGTGATGCGCGAGATCTGCCAGGGCGCCGAGCTGGGCACGCGGATCAGCGTCAAGTAGCGAGCGAAGGACCAAGACCAGGAGCCGCCCCGGTGGGTATCAGACCAGGGCGGCTTCGTCGTAGCCGACCGAGGAGCGGGACGGCCCGGAGAAGAGATCGTGGGCCTCGGTCCACTGCTGGGTCGCGGCGAAGGCTTCCCTGGTATAGGGGAGGAAAACGATCCGCTCGCCGGTTCCGAACGCCCGTACGTCGACCTGCTCCCGGTATTTCTCCGGCACGGCCCGCAGGTGGTAGTGCTTGTAGAGTTCCGGGCGGAGATCGATCTCCATCTGGGCGCGGCGCAGGGCGCTCAGGTACTTATCGACGTCAGCCTGGCTGGCGCCGGATCCGGTCACCAGGAACCCGATCATGAACGTGGCGTCCAGGATCTTGCGGAACCCGAAGGCTTCGGCGATGTAGAGCGGCACCCCCCACGTGGTGGCGGCCGGGACCTGCCGCCCGAGCAGCGCGTCCAGGCGCTCGTTGGGCGGGCCCTGGAAGGTGAGCTTCAGCTCATCCGGGGCCAGCACGGCCTCGAGGGCCTGCACGGTGGCGAAGTGGCTGCCGGAGTGGTACCCGACGCCGATCGGCACGCCGGCCAGGTCCTCGGGACGGCGGACGGGCGACTCGGGCGGCACGACTACGGCGGCCGGCGCGACCGAGTAAGCCGTGGTCACGAGCTGGCCGGCCCGTTCGCTCGCCGCGGCATTCGTGGCCCAGTGGCACGCGCAGCTCACGTCAGCGCCGTCGCGTCCCGCCCCGAAGGTCTCGAACGCGCCCGCCTTGATCTCCCCGGCGTCGTCCCGCGGCACGGGATGAACTCCATAGTCCCCGCTGAGCACGAAGGTGTACTCCAGCCCCTCGGCGGTGAAGTAGCCCTTCTCTTCGGCGACCCATTCCTGCAGCCGGCCGTGCGGCATGATCTTGAGCGGCATCCGCGTCCTCCTCGAATCCGGCCTGGCGGGGTCAACGTAGCTCGCGGCCGCAGGCATGGTCAAGACGGGTTAAGCGGCTTAGCGTCGTCATGGGAGGCTGGTCTCACTCCCGCCGCGCGCGTATCTCCTCCGAGCCGGAAGGACGTGATGACATGTCCGAGTCCACCGAGGCGGGGCGACCGTCCACCCGGGTGCTTCCGCACGAGCTGCCGGCTGCCCTTCGGGACGCGGGCCTGGCGAACTGGATCCGCGAGCCACTCGACGACGCCGTCGACCGCCGACGCCGCATCATCATGCCCCCGGCCGCGGCGGTCGTCGGCACGCCGGCCAGCGCCTGCCAGGGCGCGCTACTGGCCGAAGCGCGTCATGCCGACACGATCTTCATGATGGGCGAAAACCCCGCGCTGCCCAAGATGCCCGAGCGGCCCACGCTGAAGGACTTCTTCCTGCTGCGGTTCGGCCCGATCCCCCGCACCCACCTGCTGCAAAGTGCCCGGGTCGCGAGGGAGAACGGACTCGACGAGAAGGTGATCACGGCGTGCCTGCTGCACGACATCGCCATCGCCGGGCTGCTGTCGGCCAACCACGGCTACTGGGGCGCCCAGATGGTCGCCCCGTACGTCGAGGAGGAGGTCTGCTGGGCCATCGAGAAGCACGAGGCCCTGCGCTACTTCGCTGACGAGTCGGTGGGATACACCTACCCGGCGGCGTACATCGACTATTTCGGCGCGGACTACCACCCGCCCGACTACATCCGCCGCGAGCACGAGGCAGCGCGCCGACACCGCTGGTACATGACGTCGCGCCTGGTGACGATCAACGACATCTACTCGTTCGACCCGAATGTGGTCGTGGACTTCGACGAGTTCGAGGACGTGGTGGGCCGGAACTTCCGGCAGCCAGCGGAAGGACTCGGCTTCGACGGGTCTCCGGTCGCGCACATGTGGCGGACGATGATCTGGCCGAACAACTTCCTGTGAGCCTGCCTCTTCCTGTGAGCCTGCCTCGCACCGTGCGGTGTGGCATCCGCCCGTCCCGCTGGTAGGTTGAGCTGCCCCCGGCGAAGGAGGGTCGATGTGAAGGCGCTGGTGTTCCGGCACAACCTGGCCCGCGAGGCGGTCTCGGCCATCGGCGGGCGCGTCGACCGGCACGCCTTCGTCTCCCGCTTCGCGCCCGTCCGGCTCGAGGACGTCGACGAGCTTCCGCTCCCGGCGCAGGACTGGGTGCGCGTCGAGACGACCTTCTCTGGCCTGTGCGGCTCCGACGTGAAGCAGATCCTGCTGAACGGTTCCCGCGACAACCCGCTGACGGCGCTGGTGTCCTTTCCGCACGTGCTCGGCCACGAGGTGGTCGGGCGCCGCGCGGATACGGGCGAGCGCGTGGTGCTCAACCCGTGGCTGTCGTGCACTCCGCGCGGCATCGACCCGCCGTGCCCGGCCTGCCGGGCCGGCCGCTACCCCTGGTGCCGCAACTTCCGCTCGGGCGACCTGCCCGTCTCTATCCACCTCGGGAACTGCGCGGCGGCCGCCGGGGCACACGCCGAGCGCTTCGGTGCGCACGTTTCGCAGCTGTTCGCCATCCCCGACGGGGTCTCCGACGAGGCGGCCGTGCTGGCGGACCCCGTCAGCGTCTCGCTGCGCTCGATCCTGCTCGCACCCCCCTTTGATGGCCAGACGGTCTTGGTCTACGGGTCGGGCACGCTCGCGTTCGCGGTCATCGCGCTGCTCCGCCACCTGTATCCGGCCACCGAGGTGTGGGCCGCGACGCGGCCCGGCGCCCGGGCCGCGCTGGCGACCCGCCTCGGCGCTCACGCTGTGCTGTCCTCCTCGCCCGATGAGCTCGTCGCGCAGGTCGCACGGCGCGTCGGCACGGCGCCGCTCGAGCCGTGGAGCAAGCACGACTGGCTACAGGACGGCCCGGCCGTCGTCTACGACACGATCGGCTCGACCGAGACAGTCGAGACCTCACTCCGGCTGCTCACCACGGGCGGCACGCTCGTCGTCTCCGGGGTAGAGCCGCCTAAGCGCTTCGAATGGACGCCGCTCTACTTCAAGGAACTGCGCGTCATCGGCTCGAACGGCTTCGGCGTCGAGGAGGTGGGCAGCGTGGCCAAGCATGCCATGGAGCACTACTTCGACTTCGTCGCCGACGGCCTCGACCTGACGCCGGTCATCACGCACCGCTTCCCGCTCGAGCGCTGGGACCAGGCGGTGCTGGCGCTGAAGGACTCGCGGCGCACCGGCGCCGTCAAGGTGCTGCTCGAGCCCGCTCGCTGAGGTTACCTAGCTGGACCGTGGCCGGTACCGGTGATGCCCGCAGCGCCATGCGCACGATGTCCGCGAGCTCATCACGGCCGGTCTACGCGTTGCGGTGATCGATGTCCACCGGCGGCAGATCCTGCACCTGCTGCTTAGTGAGGTTGAGCCGGATGCCGTCGTCGATCCCG
The DNA here is from genome assembly GCA_049676235.1 of Streptosporangiaceae bacterium. Lineage (GTDB taxonomy): Bacteria > Actinomycetota > Actinomycetes > Streptosporangiales > Streptosporangiaceae > Palsa-504. Next base: position 7,705 of record JBAUAY010000365.1, on the reverse strand, counting down.
GTCACGGCACCGATCGGGATAGCCACTTCCTTGCGGCCCCACAAGTGCCCCTCTTGGAGGAGCACGTGGGTCACGTGATGGCTAGGGTCGATGACCAGCCCTTGGACTCGCCCGATGTGGCCGTCAGTGGCATGCACGTGCTCGCCACGGCGCACCTCCACCTCGTCCAACGGAACAGTGTCGTAGGTGATGGTCTGCGGGACGTAGGTCGCCCCCATACCCATGCCGTAGTAAGGCATGGCCATTACCTGGTCCGGGTCATAGCCCGGGTATCCGGGGGTGTCAGGCAAGAACTGCGTCTCCTCGGCTGGATCGAGCTCCTCAAAGTCGGCCAGGGTGCAGCGAAGGCGGATCTCGCCGGTCGTGGCGTCGACGAGGTCAAGAGGAACAAGACGACCGGAGCCATGGAAATGCTTGGGTTCGACCACGAGGTGGGTGACAGTACGAGCGACCGGGTCGACAACCACGCGGCTCACCTCGCCGCATATCCCGTCGGTACAGCTAGCGTCGGAGCCAATCGTGAACGGCGTCGCCTCTGACATAGCCACCCTCTCGTTCTCTGGAACCGACCTAGCTAAGCGGACGGGCGGAGCCGATGACCTCTCCCTGGCTGGAATCCGGAAACGGCACGGGCTTGCGCCTTGCCCTGTTCGGCACGCTCTGCTTGCCCTGTTCGGCATGCTCTGCCGAACTGAGCCAGCGCCTGCCCTGCGGCAGCGCGCCGCTGGACCGGATTCCAGCATGTCGCGCCGGCCGGCCACGGCTCATCACCCCGCCGGGGTGATGAGCCACGCGCGGGATTACCGGCCGGCTAATGGCCCGGTTTTCCCTCGCCGCCAGGTATTGCGGCGCGTTCGGCTAGGAGATCGGGGGGTGGATGGTGGCCCAGTCGGCGGCCATGTCGATCACGGTCCACTTGTGCTCGGTGGCTGCGGCGAGGATCTGGTCCGTACCGCTGCCCAGGATGGGGTCGCGGTCGTAGGCGTACTCCCGGTCGCCGTCGGTGTGGTGGACGACCAGCTGTAGGGTCCGGCCTGGGCTGGCCGCGCTCCACTGGAGCATGGCCAGGTCACCGTCGGTGTTCCCGCCTGCCATGATGGGACGCTGCCCGACGTGCCGGTGGATCGAGCTGGGCTTCTGCGGGCCGTCGTCGAGGACCTGAACGGTGGCACTCTTGACGAGTTCGGGTCCGTCGTCGCCGACGCGGAAGACGGTTTCGCCGACGCTGCCGATCACCCGGTACGGGGGCAGGCCGTAGACATCACTCGCCCACGTCCGCATGAAGTCCGTGCCGCCGCCAGAGAAGATCCAGCACGAGAAGCCGCGGCGGTCCAGCATGCCGAGTAGCTCCAGCATCGGCTGGTACACCGTCGCCGGGTAGGGCCGCCCGAAGCGCGGGTGCCGGGCCGACGCCAGCCAGCTCCGGCACGCAGCATCGAATTCGTCGGTAGTGATGCCCGCGTGGGTGAGCGCCAGCAGCTTCATCAGAGCCGCCATCCCGCCCGCGTGCAGCTCTTCGAGGCTGGTGGGATGGCCCAGCTCGGCCGCCCGGTCCAGCGCAAATAGCAGCTGGGCGTACACGGGCCGTTCTGTCCACAACGTGCCGTCGTTGTCGAAGACCGCGACGCGGTCGCGCTCGGGGACGAAGTCCGGCGAGTCCCGGTCGGTCACCGCGGCGACGAATTCAAGGATCGACTGCTTCGCGGTCGTCTCACGCCAGCTTGGTAGCTCATCGGCGGTCATTGACCGCTCCTTCCGCCTCTGATGCTGATCTTGTCCATGATCGGCTCGGTAGCTACAACGTAGGCGGGTGTTCCTGCGGGTAAATCATTCTGCCTGGGTGATCCCGGCCTGGGCCGCGCCCGCCAGCTCGTCACCGGCATCCGGAACAGGTGCGGGTCCGCCTCGGCAAGCGGGAGCGGCTGCTTGAGTCGGGCTCCGAGCCTTATCCGGTTGGCTTCGAGCGGACCGCGACCGCGGCTGAGCTGCGCGCGAGGTACGGCCAGCTGCCGCCGGACACGTTCACTGGTGAGGTGGTGAGCGTCGCCGGGCGCGTGATGCTGTCCAGGATCGGCGGCAAGCTCTGTTTCGCGATTCTGCGCGACGGGACCGGCGATATCCAGCTGATGATCTCGCTCGCAGGGGTTGGTGAGGAGCGGCTGGCGGCCTGGAAGCACGACGTCGACCGCGGCGACCATGTGGGCGTGACCGGCGAGGTGATCACCTCGCAGTCGGGTGAGTTGTCCGTCTTGGCCTCGTCGTGGACGCTGACCGCGAAGTCGCTGCGCCCGCTGCCGGAGAAGTTCCGCGGCCTGACCGATCCCGAGTCGCGGGTGCGGCAGCGGTACGTGGACCTGATCGTCAACCCCGGGGCGCGGCGGTCCGCCGAGCTGCGCGCGGCGGTTATGCACTCGATTCGTTCTCAGCTGGACGAGCAGGGCTTCCTCGAAGTGGAGACCCCGGTCCTGACTCCGCTGCACGGCGGCGCGAACGCGCGGCCTTTCGTGACGCACTCCAACGCCTATGACAGCAGGGTGTACTTGCGGATCGCGCTGGAGCTGTATCTCAAGCGGCTGGTCATCGGCGGGATCGAGCGGGTGTATGAGATCGGCCGGATCTTCCGCAACGAGGGTGCCGATGCGACGCACAACCCCGAGTTCACGATGCTCGAGGCGTACGAGGCGTACGGCGACTACAACACGATCGGGGAGCTGACGCGGAAGCTTGTGCAGGGAGTGGCGGTCGCGGCCTTCGGGTCCACGGTGATCAGGCGGGCCGACGGGTCGGAGCACGATATCGGCGGGGACTGCCCAAGGTAACGGTGTACGACGCGATTTCCGCGGTGGCGGGCGACGAGGTGACCGCCGGTACAGCAGAAGCCGACTTGCGTAAGCTATGCGCGCGGCTCGACGTGCCCGTGGCGCCGGGCTGGAACCGGGGCCAGATCGTGCTGGAGATCTACGAACGGCTAGTGGAGAAGCGAACCATGCAGCCCACCTTCTACCGGGACTTCCCGGTCGAGGTGTCACCGCTCGTCCGCCAGCACCGGTCCGACCCGCGGGTCGCCGAGCGGTGGGATCTCGTCGTGTCGGGGGCCGAGTTGGGGACCGGGTACTCCGAGCTGGTCGATCCGGTGGTGGAGCGGGCCCGGTTGACCGCGCAGTCGCTGCTCAAGGCGGGCGGTGACCCGGAGGCGATGGAGCTCGACGAGGACTTCCTGCGTGCCCTGGAGTACGGCATGCCCCCGACCGGCGGCATGGGCATGGGCATCGACCGCTTGCTGATGATGTTCACCGGCGACAACATCCGCGAGACGATCCTGTTCCCCTTCGTCCGCCCCGAGTAGCGCCAGCGGGCACCGGTCTTACCGTCCGCGGCTCCGCCCGATGACCGCCTGTCTCTGGGGGACCCCGCGCCGGCGCTGGGAGCATTGCCGCACCCATGTGCCCGCGTAGGTCCCAAGATATTAGTTGGAGCGGCTCGTGTCGTCCCCCAGCCAGCGCGTCAGGGTGGTTTCCAGACCGGCGGGGTCACGGGCGCCGTCAGCCGACGCCCACGCTACGAAGCCGTCGGGACGCACCAGCAAGCCGCTCACCCCGGCGCCGTCCGAACTACCCCGGACCAGCTCCAGACGCCCGGCGTAGGACTTGGCCAGGGTGGCCAGCTGGTCGTCCCCGGCGAGATCGACGAGCAAGGCCCGGCCCTCATGGGTGTGGTCGGCGAGTCGTGTGCCGTCGTCCAGCCGGAGGTTGGGCATCGTCGCGCCGACCAGCGGATGGCCGTTCCCCAGGTCGTAGCGCTGCCATAGACCGGAGATCCGTGACACGTAGTAGGTTGCCCCGTCCGGTGTGCCGAGGAAATCGGTGACCACACCCCTGAGGGCACGGCTGTAGGGGTCGCCGCGCATCACGGCCACCTGCGCACGCGTCCAATCGAGCACCCAGGCGCCGATCGGGTGCCGTTCGCTGGTGTAGGTGTCAAGCAGGCCCTCCGGCGCCCACCCTTGCACGGTGGCGGCGAGCTTCCAGCCCAGATTGACGGCGTCGCCGAGCCCCAGGTTCAGGCCCTGGCCGCTGAAGGGCGAGTGCACGTGGGCGGCGTCGCCGCAGAGGAGCACGCGACCGCGCCGATAGTTCGTCGCCTGCCGCGCGTTGTCCGTGTAGCGCGTGCCGCTGATGACCTCGGTGACGCGGACGTCGACGCCGCTGACGCGCCGCAGACTGGCCTCCATCTCGGCCGCGGTGACCGGTGCCTCCCGGTCCGCCGGGGGGCCATCCAACTCGACGGTGCGAACACGACCCGGCATCGGCCCGTAGACGTAGACGCCGGTGGGAGTGTGCTGCCAGCCTTGCCCTAGCCGCTCTGCGCCCTCTACGGTGGCCACCGCCTGGCGGCCCGTGATCACCGGGTCCGTGCCAGGGAACTCGAAGCCCGCTTGGTGGCGGACCAGGCTACGGCCTCCGTCGCAGCCGACGAGCCACGCCACGCGCACGTCGTCTCTGCCTTCTAGGTGAACGGTGACACCGGCCTCATCTGCGTCGAATCCACTCACCTCGACCCCGCGGCGGACCTCGGCGCCGAGCTCCGCCGCGCGCTGACCGAGGATCCGCTCCACCTCGACCTGCGGGACCTGGAGATACCAGCCAGCTGCGCCACGGCCGCGCAGGCTGGGATCCTCCTCGTCCACGGGGTCGGCTGGGACCTGAATCCCACCGAAGTGCCCAACAGAAGGCGGCCGCTTCAAGCCGACGGCCTTGGGGGCGTCGGGGAACAGTCGCCGGAGCACCGCCTCCAACGCGGGGAGCAAGCCGCGCCGTTCGAAGGCCTCCGCGGAGGCGGTGTTGATCGCTCCGGCCTTGATGGCGGTGTCGAGCTCCTCCCGCTGTTCGACAACGAGCACCCGGACCCCCGCCAGCTGCAGTTCGGTCGCGAGCATCAGGCCGACCGGCCCGCCGCCTGCCACGAGCACGTCGTAGTCCATGCGGCTGGTGTCGGTGGTCAGCGCGGTCTTGATAGACATCTGGTTTTCTTCTCTCCGCTAGAGCCCTGCTCCGCAGGTCGGGCGCTCGGTGATGCAGCCCGCATTACCCCGGGCCCGGAGTCAGAGGGCCGAGTTGATCGGTTCTTAGTGGGCTTGGTGGTCGCCCGGGAAGTAGCAGCGCAGGCACGAAGGACAGGACGGTCAGCCCGAGCACCAGGCGAAGGTGATCTCGAACGCATGGGCAGGTCCGCTCGGGCTCGGGGTGGCGGACAGCGCGTGCTGAAGGATCACGGCGAGGACGGCCGTGACCAGCGCACCACCGATCTGGTGGAAGATCCGGGCTCCGGTAGTGGCAGGAGCGGATACGAACGCCATTCTATTTCCAGAACAATGATCGTGTCAACCAGAACTACGCTCGCACCCGTCTAGACTGTGCGGCATGGCATCGCCTCCTCAGCGACGACGCGCAGCACGGCACCAGCAACCCCTGGCCGACGACACCAACGCGGCCCGTCGCGGACCGTCGGCGGGACGCAAGAAGCCCATCACCGTCGACGCCATCATCGAGACCGCGTTCGGCATCGTCGAGCGCGAGGGATATGACGCCCTGACGATGCGACGGGTGGCCAGCGCCCTCGAAACGGGCCCTGCATCGCTCTACGCCCACGTCGTCAACAAGGAGGACCTGGACGACCTCCTTATTGGACGGCTCTGCGCCGAAATCGAGCTCCCCGAACCGAACCCGCGCACCTGGCGTGAGCAGATCATCAGCGTCTGCACCCAGATCCGTGATCAGTACCTGCGATACCCCGGCATCTCCCTGGCGGCGCTCGCTGTGGTCCCGACGAACCTGGAAACCCTGCGCGTGAACGAGGGCATGCTGGGCATCGTGCTGGCGGGGGGCGTCGACCCGCAGACGGCCGCTTGGGCGATCGACGCCCTACTCCTCTACGTCAACGCCTTCTGCCTCGAGACCTCCCTAATCGACAGGCATGTCGACCAGGAAGGGTGGGCCGTCAGCCGCGACGAATTGCTGCGCCGATTCGCTGCGCTGCCCGACACCTTCCCCTATACCAAACGCTACGCCGCTGAGCTGACGTCCGGCACTGCCCTGGATAGATTCCAGTTCACCCTCAACCTGATCGTGGGCGGTCTTGGTAATCGCAACTAGTGCTCGGCCGAGCGCGGCAACGTCGCCCGCAATCCCTGCCAGCTCGTAGAACCACCACGGTTCGGCCAAGCCGGTCGCTTGCCGTTGGTCGCTGCTGCTGTCACCGTTGCTTTCAGCGCAGCCCAGGTGGCCTGAGCTGGCTATGCTCGGTAGCATCGGCAGGTAACGATGAATATTTCGGGTGATCAGGCCGAGCACACTCGTCGGACGCGTGACGCATATGACCAGCTAGCAGCGGTCTGGTCGGCTACCACCGACGAGGGGCCGTTCAATGGCTTCCTGGAGCGGCCCGCTCTAAGGTCGCTGGTTCCTTCCCGCCTGAGAGACGCTGCAGTTCTGGATGCCGGATGCGGTTCCGGCGCGCAGGCTCGCTGGCTACTTGACCAGGGCGCCGACGTCGTCGGTATCGACCTGAGTCCGCGAATGGTCGAGGAGGCGAAGCGCCGCTGCGGCGGTCAGGGCCGATTCTTCGTGGCTGACCTGGCGGAACCGCTGCCGCTTGAACCTCGGTCGCTCGACGGCATCACTTGCTCGCTCGCCCTGCACTACCTGCACGACTGGAGCGTGCCCCTTCGATCTTTCGCATCGGCGCTGCGCCCAGATGGCTGGGCTGTTATTTCACTGGACCACCCGTTCGGAGCACCCCTGCCGACTCAGCGCGGCGGGTACTTCGACACCGAGCTGGCCACCGACACCTGGCGGAAGGGCGATGTCGAAGTTTCTCAGCAGTTCTGGCGTCGTCCGTTGTCGGCCACATTGGACGCGTTCGCTGCCGCAGGATTCGTGGTTGACCGCGTTGCGGAGCCGCAGCCTTCGGACGAAGCGCTCATGCGCTTCCCGGATGAGCTGGCTGGCCTGGTCGGTGTGCCCGTCTTCATTGTTTACCGACTCTGGCTCCGGACCTAGAGGATACCGGTGGGTGCTGGGCAATCATCGCGATGCCTGCTCTGCCGTGAGTCCTTGGCAGGAGCCGATTGCGCGGCGGTTGGGCCGCCTGACCTGCCGATCTTGGCGACCGCACGCGACCGCGGTTGACCGCTCGGTGCCGCTGCTAATGGCACGATGGTCTTGCTGGCGGTTGGCGGCCGACCGGCGCTAAGGCGACTCTTCGTTTACCGAGTCGTCGGCGCTGCGCTGGTGGCTCCGGACGAGTTCCGTGATCTCCTGCGTGATACCGATCGAAGGCCCGCCGATCAGTTCCCATGCACTGGCGATCCCGATCAGGAAGCAGACGACCACCAGGATCGCGATCGTGTCCACCGCGCCGGAATCGCCCGCGTGGGCGATCACGTCTACTCCCTCGATCAACTGGAACACGAACGTGACGGCCAGCCCGATCAGGAATAGCGCATCACGCAGTGTGTCCTGCCACACCTGACGCTGGCGAATCAGCGATAGCAGTGCCGCCGCGACGAACAAGAGCCCGCCGACCGCGACGGCCGTCGCGGTCGGTCCGATCTTGTGCACGGGGATCAGGGCGAATAGTGACACTGCCAGCGCATTGGTGAACGCCGTGATCGCCGCCACCGCGCGTATCCGGTAGTGCTGCGTTC